>NZ_JAMYRE010000022.1:0-127937 GCF_040321265.1 Mesorhizobium sp. M0491 | reverse complement strand
GCGACGTCTACGGCGCTGGCTACTTCTACATCCCCGGCACCGAAACCTGCCTGCGCATCGGCGGCTATGTCCGTTATGACATCGGCGCTGGTGACATTGGTTCGTTTAATGGTGCTCGTGCTATCGACCGGATGGATGGTGACGTCCAGGATACCTGGAGAAAAAATGCACGCTTCACGCTGAAGACCTGGACCGGCCAGGAGACCGAACTCGGTACCTTGAAGACCTACACCGAGACTCGTATCAATTTCGGCAACACGAATTTTAGCGACGAAGCCTTCAATAAGGGCATTTCGCTTAATTTCGCCTGGATCCAGCTCGGTGGCCTGCGCGTCGGTAAGGACGAATCGGCGTTCGATACGTTTACCGGTTATGCTGGCAACGTCATCCAGGATACGCTCGTTCCTTATGGTGGCTTCGACACGAACGTGATTCAGTACTACTTCGACGCTGGGAACGGCTTCTCGGCTGTGGTCTCTCTCGAAGAAGGCTATGGCGACTTCACGATCGACAGCTACGTCCCTCATGTCGTTGGCGGCGTGAAGTGGACGCAGGGTTGGGGTGGCATCAGCGGTGTCATTGCTTATGACAGCAATTACGAAGAAGTTGCTGGAAAGGTTCGTTTGGATGTGAACGCCACGAATGAACTTTCGCTGTTTATCATGGGTGGCTACGGCACTGATGATAATATCAACGACTTCGGCGGTGGTCGCTCCATGTACAAGCTGTGGGGCGGCAACTGGGCAGTCTGGGGCGGTGGCACCTACAAGTTCAACGAGAAGACCTCGTTCAACGCCCAGGTGTCGTATGATGAAGACGAGAACCTCGGCATCGCGGCGAATATCGCCTATGACGTCGTTCCCGGCTTCACGGTCACGGCCGAAGTCGACTACGTCAATGCGGGCAGCTTCCCGGCGTCCAACTGGACCGGCGCTGACGATGACAGCAGCATCGGCGGTATCCTCCGCTTCCAGCGCTCGTTCTAAGGGCTGGTTCCTTACAGGTGAAATCCAGCCCGGGCGCACAACGCCCGGGCTGTTTTTGTTTCGTGACTGGATCAAGGCAAACGGAAGGATGGGGGTAACGGTAGCTGAATAAATCCGTGGGGTGATTTCGTGGGATCCGCTGATGGGCGGATGAAATCACAACTGCGTGATTAAAATCTCTTGAAAGGACGCTTCCAAGCGGGTAGGGCTGACCTATCCCACTCGGGGGTGTGGCAAATGATGACGAACGAAGCGATTCAAGAGGGCGAGACCTCTGATCATTTTTCGATGTTTTCTTCTCAAAGTCCGAAGATTCGATACACCTACAACAAGATTAGAGAAGTAAAGTCGCATCGGGTCGGAGATCTTTTTTCAGCATATCGGGACATATTATGGGATGATGGGCGGCATAAGTATAATGTCAGCTCGTTCATCGGCGAAATAGACGAGATTCTCCTTGGGGAGCGTTTCAGCGCCTTTGACCAAAGTACCCTGGACAACCTTATCGGCACCTTGCGCCAGCGCGGCAACAGCAACGCAACCATCAATCGAAAAATGGCTGCCCTCAGCAAACTGCTGCGCAAGGCTCACAAGATGGGAGATATCCACAGCCTGCCCGAGTTCCGCCGCCAGAAGGAGCGGGCGGGTCGGATTCGCTTCCTCGAAAGGGACGAAGAGGCGCGGCTGTTCGCCGCCATCAAGAGCCGCAGCGAGGATGCCTACAGGCTTTCCGTCTTCCTGGTCGACACCGGATGCCGTCTCGGCGAGGCGCTTGGGCTGATCTGGAACGATATCCAGGAGCATCGCGTCAGTTTCTGGATCACCAAATCCGGCCGCAGCCGCACCATCCCGATGACCGAGCGGGTCAAGGAGGTCATCAAGCTGCCTCCCACTGAGGGTCGCCGGCCCAAAGGACCGTTCACCAAGCTCAGCCAGGCACAGTTTCGTGCCATCTGGAACGACGCGAAGGCCGAAGTCGGCCTCGGCGCCGACGATCAGGTGGTGCCGCACATACTGCGCCATACCTGCGCCTCGCGTCTTGTCCAGGGCGGCATCGACATCAGGCGCGTGCAGATGTGGCTCGGCCATCAGACGTTGTCGATGACCATGCGCTACGCGCATCTGGCCACCAACGATCTCGATGGCTGTGTCATCGTGCTGGAAACACCTCGATCGACTCAGCCGGGCGGCAATCGCGCTGAGGGCTCCATGTTTTCTTCGCCTATGACGACGCCTTCGTCGCCGACGGCAGGGCGGAAGAAGAGGGGCGAGGCAGCCGCCGCCGCAAAGGAGTCGCCGAAAGCGACTCGGAAAAGTTCAAAAGCCAAGTAGGCTGAAGAATCCTGTCTATACTATTGTAGCTATCCCGTGACCTTGTTTGGTCATGGGATTTACTTCGGGATATTCTTCCGCTCGGCTTGGTCGAGAAAAGCGGCTATGTCGCCCGGCAGGCTGCCGGTCTCGAGGAATGGCGCATGGCCCTGGCCCTCGACAGTGATCGTCTCCATCATGGAATGGCGCTCTCTCATCTGGTTGAGCGTGTCCATGGACAGCAATCTCGAATTGGCACCACGTATGGTGAGCAACGGGATGGCGGCCAACGCCTCGAATTGAGGCCATAGATCAGGCAGCTTCTGCGTCAGATCGAGACTGGCAACGGTATCCACCAGCTTCGGATCGAAATCCGGCACCAGCCCACCATCCGTTTCGCGGTAGAGAGCCCATACCATCCGATCCCAATCGGCGCCGGCAAGGGAGGGGAAGTCTTCACCATGCACGCTGCGCTGGGCGGCCGCCGCCTGTGTGCGGGTTTTCGGTCCCGGGTCGCGCTCGAGATAAGACTGGATATGGGCAAGCCCGGCCGTCTCGATCACCGGTCCGATGTCGTTGAAAACAATGACTTTCAGGATGGATGGCCGCATCATCCCGAGCACATGGATGATCAGCCCGCCGCGCGAGGTGCCGATGAAGGCCGCTTCTCCTCCGATGTTCAGCGCCGTCAGCCCGGCCAGGATGTCGCCAGCCTCCACGCCGACATTGTAATTTTTGACGTCGGGATCATAGGCTGACTGCCCGCGCCCACGGTAGTCGAAGGCGATGACCTTTCGCGGAGTTGCCGCATCCGTCGACAGATAGAGCGCCAGCTCGTGAAAATCCCTGGCATTGCGGGTCAGGCCAGGCAGGCAGACAACCGGCCAGGATCCGGTATTGGCCTCACCGTAGATGCGCGCATGAAGCTTCAGCTCATCCGGTGTGCTGAAGAAGAAGTCGGAGAAACTTTGTTCGCTTGCCATCGGAATGTTCGATCTCGCTGTACCGATCTGGACAGCTACAGGCGAGGGCGGGGATGGTCAAATGAAAGGCTCTTTTTCCTTCTCTCACGGGGAGAAGGAAAAGCCTCAACTCCGCCCGTTCACCAGATCTCCCACGATGTCATATTTACCCGAAATACGCATCTTGTAGACTTCGTAATTCTCCATCACGCGCTGCACGTAACTTCGTGTTTCCGTGTAGGGAATCCGCTCGATCCAGTCGACGACCGCGTCGATGTCCTTGCCGCGCGGGTCGCCATATCTGGCCACCCACTGGCTGGCGCGGTTGGGGCCGGCATTGTAGCCGGCGAAGGTCAGCACGTAGGAGCCGTTGAAGCGGTCGAGCTGTTCGCCGAGGAAGGCCGAACCAAGCGTCGCGTTATAGCCGGCATCAGTGGTCAGCCGTGTTTGCGAAAACTGCAGCCCGGCCTTCTTCGCCAGTTGCCTTGCGGTTCCCGGCATCAGCTGCAGCAGCCCGCGCGCGCCGGCGCTCGACACGGCGCCGATGTTGAATTCGCTTTCCTGGCGGGCGATCGCATAGGCCAGCGCCTTGCCCGAGCCGGAAATGTCGGCCGAATCGGGAATGACGCCGAGCGGATGCGACAATGCGCCGACATCGATGCCGCGCGCCCCGGCGATCTTGCCGATTTTCAGCGCCATGAAATGGTTCCCTTGCTTTTCCGCAAGGACAGCCAGCAGCGCCAGTTCTCCCGGACTCGTCAACTGCCCGGCAAGGTCGCGATAGAGCGTCTCGGCATAGCGGTCGTAGCCCGCCTCCTGCAGCCGCTTGATGGCGCTGACGGCCTCGCGGCCGGCAAAATTCTGCCGGTCGGCTGCACTTGGCGAGGGATAGACGATGTTCAGCGCCTGCCGGCCCACGCGTTCGGCGGCAAGCTGGCCGTAGAATGTCGTGCCATAGGCAGTGGCGCGTGCAAAATAGTCCTTGGCATTGCCCGGACCGCCGACTTCCGCGGCACGGCCGAGCCAATAATAGGCGCGCGACAGCGTCATCGGCCCCTGGGCGAGGTCCGCGATGCGAGCGAAATGACTGGCCGCGGTTTTTGGGTCGTTCAGGCCGCGCAGCGCGTACCAGCCAGCATGGAATTCGGCGTCTGCCGCATTGGCGGCACTTTCGGCGGCGTGTGTGGCGACGATCTTGTACGCGGCCTTCATATCGCCCTGGTCGACCAATTCGCGCGACAGCACCCGGCGCTCGACCCACCAGGCATCCGGATCGACGAGAGCGTCGCGATCGGTCGGCGCCTGCATCACAATGGCGGCGGCCCCGGCAAAATTCTCTTGCTTGCGCAGATATTCGGCCTGCGCGAAGAAGTAGCCGGCCGAACGCTGCGCCGCCGGCACCGCCTTCAGCAGTTTGGCGGCGTTCTTGTCGCCTTTGTCGGCCGCCGCCCAGGCCTCGGCGAGCTGCTGGGCACCGGCCAGGCCGGCGACGCGCAAGGCGGAATTCGCGCGGTCGGCATAGAACATGCGCTCCATGCGAAAACGGTGGTCGGCGGCCGGGATCAAGCTGCCGAATTCCTTGATCAGCGCCGCCTCGTCCCTGGCCTCCAGGATCGCGGTGCGCCAGAAGGGCGACAGCACCGAACGTGCCGCCTTGATATTGCCTGACGTCACATAGGCGCGGGCAAGAACCATCACGCCTTCGAATGTCTGCGGCTGGCCGCCGTCGAATGCCGCAATGACGGCATCGGGGGCGGGATTTTCACGATAGAGTGCGCGTTCGCTGTTTTTGCGCAGGACGACGGTGCCCGGCCAATTGGGCAGCATCTTGGCCGCAGCAGTGATGTCGCCGCTCGGAATCTTGTCGCCGCCATAAAGCGCAATCGCCCAGGCAAGGATATGCTGGTCGAGCGACTGAGCGGGAAGGCCATCGCGCACACCACGAGCGCGGGGACTATCGCCCGCCGCCAACGCATCCAGCCCGCTTTTCAAGGGGGCGACGTCGGGCAAGGGCGGCTGTGGGGTCCTGCCCTGCAGGTCAGGCAGCGCAATTGCCGCGCCTGGCATCGGAATGGCTGAGGTGACCCGTACGTCCACGCTACCACTGATCGCCATGCCCGGCATCAGCGCGAGCGTGGCGCCAAGCAGCGCGAGAATGTGAGGCCGACCGCCCGGCATGATCCTTAAGTCTTTCCTTGTCCTGGCATTCCACAAGCAGGCGAAGATGCCTCGAAGCCTAAACTTAGGTCGTGAAGAGCTCGTAAACAAAGAGTTAGCGAGGCCGTTCGAATTGCGTTTGCTGGCACCATGGCAATGCTTGCCGCGCAACCATGTCGAGACTATGGTGCGCCGCTTCGCTTTCGGCTAGAAGGCGCGACCACAAACACCGACACAAAACACCAGAAGTGCCAAGGAGTTGGACGATATGCTGAGAGGCTCGCTTACTGCGCTCGTGACACCGTTCGAAAAGAGCGGGCGTTTCGACGAGAAAGCCTTTCGCGCGTTCGTCGAATGGCAACTCTCAGAGGGCACGACGGGCCTGGTGCCGGTCGGCACCACCGGCGAGTCGCCGACGCTGTCGCATGACGAGCACCGCCAGGTCGTCAAGGTGTGTATCGAGGTGGCCAAGGGCCGCGTTCCGGTCGTCGCCGGCGCCGGCTCCAACAACACCGAGGAAGCGGTCGGCCTCGTGCAGTATGCCGAGAAGGCCGGTGCGGACGCTGCACTCGTTGTCACGCCCTATTACAACAGGCCGACACAACGCGGCCTGTACGAGCACTTCGCTGCCGTCGCCAGGGCGACCAAGCTGCCGATCATCATCTACAACATCCCGCCGCGCTCGGTCATCGACATGATGCCGGAGACGATGGGGCGGCTCGCGCACGACTTCAAGAACATTGTCGGCGTCAAGGATGCCACCGGCAAGGTCGAACGGGTCTCCGAGCAGCGCGCCACGTGCGGCATGGATTTTATCCAGCTTTCGGGCGAGGATGCTTCGGCGCTTGGTTTCAACGCGCATGGCGGCGTCGGCTGCATCTCGGTGACCTCGAATGTCGCGCCGCGGCTGTGCGCGGAATTTCAGGAGGCGACGCTGTCCGGCGACAGCGCCAAGGCACTGGAATTGCAAGATCGTCTGCTGCCGCTGCACAAGGCGATCTTTATCGAACCTGGCGTTTCCGGGGCGAAATATGCGCTGTCGAAGCTGGGCAAGGTCGAAAATGTGCTGCGTTCGCCGCTAATGACGGTCGAACAGTCGACCGCCGACAAGATCGATGCGGCGATGAAGCACGCCGGCTTGATTAATTAGGGATGAGGCGCCACCTCTCCGCATCATGAATCAAGTCAGAAAAGCCGATCCCAACAACAAGACCGTTTCGGAAAACCGCAAGGCGCGGTTTTCCTATGAGGTGCTCGACACGGTCGAGGCCGGTCTGGTGCTGACCGGCACCGAGGTCAAGTCGCTGCGCCAGGGCCAGGCCAACATCCAGGACAGCTATGCCTCGGTCGAAGGCGGCGAGATCTGGCTGATCAACTCTTATCTGCCGGAATATCTGCAGGCCAACCGCTTCAACCATGAGCCGCGCCGGCGCCGCAAGCTGCTGCTCAACAAGCGCGAGATGGCGAAACTGTCGCAGAGTGTCGACCGCGAAGGCATGACGCTGGTGCCGCTGAAAATCTATTTCAACGACCAGGGTCGCGCCAAGCTGTTGCTCGCCGTCGGCCGCGGCAAGAAACTGCACGACAAGCGCGAATCCGAGAAGCAGCGCGACTGGTCGCGCGAGAAGGGCCGGCTCTTAAAAGAGCGTGGGTAGGCTGGGGCATTCGCTTGACGAACCGGATTGTTCTTTTCGGTCTAGCGAGCCTGGTCTCGGTGTGCCTCATCACGGCAGGCGGCTATCTCTACTTCCGCACATTCTCGCCGGATCGCGATAAATATCCGGTCAGGGGCATTGACGTCTCCCATCATCAGGGCCAGATCGATTGGCGGCGCGTAGCCGCCGACGATGTCGCCTTTGCCGTCATCAAGGCGACCGAAGGCGGCGATCATGTCGATGATGCTTTCGCACGGAATTTGGAAGAGGCCCGGGCCGCCGGTCTCGCCGTCGGCGCCTATCACTTTTTCACCTTTTGCCGGCCGGGTGCGGACCAGGCGAAGAATTTCATCTCCGTGGTGCCGCACGATCAGTCCCTGCTGCCGCCCGTGGTCGATATCGAATTCGGCGGCAACTGCCCGCAGCGGCCGACGCCCGAACAATTGAACGCCGAACTGGCCGCGTTCCTCGCTCCAGTCGAGGCGGCGTTCGGCAAGCCGGCGGTGGTCTATCTGACCGACGACGCAGCGGAAGCGTATGCAGGGCGCATTGCTGCCCGTCCGCTCTGGCTCCGCTCATTGCTCCTGGAGCCGGATCGCGACGACTGGGTCTACTGGCAGTACCACAACAGGGGTCGCGTCGACGGCATCAACGGCGATGTCGACCTGAATGTGCTGCAGGGTGGGCCGGAGAAATTGGCCGAGCTGTTCGCTGCACCTTGATCAGACGAATTCCGCTGGCGAGATGGAGAACCAAATGTCGGCGCGCTGATTCGTGTTACGCAGCGTTCCGTCCTGCCTGCGCGCTCACGAAGGTCAGTTTCAGACCAAGCGCCTCGGCCACTTTCATGATCGTTGCGAATTCGGGATTCCCTTCGCCGCTCAGGGCCTTGTAGAGAGCCTGTCGCGTCATACCGGCTTTCTCGGCAAGTCTCGTCATGTTCTGCGCACGCGCAATGACGCCAAGCGCATGAGCAATCTCCGCTGCGGTGCCATCTTCGCACGTCGCTGCCAGATATGCTTCGATTGCCTCTGGAGTGTCGAGATATTCGGCCCCGTCAAAGGCTGTGACTTTCATTGCCATATTGCCTTGTCCTTCCATTCCTTGGCGAGTTTTTTTGCGGCTGCGATGTCTCTGCTTTGCGTTCCTTTGTCGCCACCGCAAAGGAGCAGCACGCACAAGTTGCCTGCTTGGAGGAAATAGATGCGATAGCCAGGACCATCGTCGATCCGCATTTCGCTTATGCCCTCGCCAACGGGCTTGACGTCTCCCGGATTGCCTACAGTCAGTCGGTCGATGCGCCGAACAATGCGGGCTTTTGCTTGCGCGTCGCGGAGGTCTTCGAGCCAGCGTTTGAATGTATCGGTTTCGAAACCTGCATCATGGTAACTGTAAACCATGGTTGACTATTGTCAAGGGGAGAAGCTGATTGCTTATCGTGCCTACTTGCCCAAGAACGCCGCTATCTGGCTGAAAACGCTGACGAACATTGCCTCGGTCAGCACGCCGGTATTGGTGTTGTAGCGTGAGCAGTGATAGCTCGAAAACAGCGTGACGCCACCGGCCGGCAGCTGCCCGCCATGCTTGAACGGGTAGGCGGCGACGCGCCCACCCAGTGCCCGCACGGTCGACTGGTGCGCGATCGATCCCAGTGCCAGCACGGCGCGCAAATTGGGGAACCGCGCGATCGTCGGCACCAGGAATGTCCGGCAGGTGGCAATCTCGGCGCCCACCGGCTTGTTCTCCGGCGGCACGCAGCGCACCGCGTTGGTGATCGCGGTGCCGACCAACTCCAATCCGTCGTCTGGCCGGGCCCTGAACTCTCCGCGCGCAAAACCGTGCGAAATCATCGTCGAGTAGAGCAGGTCGCCGGCATAGTCGCCGGTGAACGGGCGGCCCGTTCGATTGGCACCGCGAAGGCCAGGCGCCAGCCCGACGATCAGCAATTGAACCCCGGCGTCGCCCTCCGGCGGCAAAAAAGTCGGCACCGGCGCATTGAACCAGGACGGCTCGCGCTGCCGCCATTCGGCGATGAAGTCATGCAGCCGCGGGCAGAGCGGGCAATCGCGGCCGGGTTCGGAGGCGGAAAGGGCGGTCAAGGCGACTGGCCTCAGTAATCGTCCTCGTCGACTTCGGCCGGCTCGGGCCGCCGCACCGACCGCTCGGAGGGATCACGGCCGACCTCGTTCTTCAATGTCATCAGGTCGATGAAATGGTCGGCCTGGCGGCGCAGGTCGTCGGAGATCATCGGCGGCTGCGAGGCCATGGTCGAGACGATCGACACCTTGCGACCGCGCCGCTGCAACGCCTCGACCAGCGTGCGGAAGTCGCCGTCGCCGGAAAAGATGACGTAGTGGTCGACGACATCGGCGAGCTGCAACGCATCGACCGCAAGCTCGATGTCCATATTGCCCTTGATCTTGCGGCGACCGGTCGAGTCGGTGAACTCCTTGGCCGGCTTGGTGACCACCTTGAAGCCATTATAGTCGAGCCAGTCGATCAACGGACGGATCGAGGAGTATTCCTGATCCTCGACCAGCGCCGTGTAATAATAGGCGCGCAACAGATAGCCGCGCTTCTGAAAGCTCGACAGGAGCTTGCGATAGTCGATGTCGAAGCCGAGTGCACGTGACGTTGCGTAAAGATTGGCGCCGTCGATGAATAGGGCGATTTTTTCACGAGGGTCGAACATGGAAAATATTCCTTCTCGAAATAAACGGCCGTCTAAACGAAATGCGATAGCGTTCGGTCAGGCTCATAATAAACCGGCTGACCTCCATGCCATCCGAGATAGCGCCAGTTTCGCGGCAATCCAAGGGTGCGTGCGGTACTGCAAGCAATTGTGATCGGGACACCGAACACATAACCACAGACAGGTTTTGCCAAATCGGGTGTTTGAACCAAGGTTTGGGCGCCATGCAGCCCGGCCATTGCCATGATGCTTGTATTTTGGCGGCGTTCGGGTTATGGACCGCGCCTGTTTTCCATCAAATCCATCGCATGAAAGGGGCAATCCATGGCCCGCGTAACCGTTGAAGATTGCATCGACAAGGTCGACAACCGCTTCGAGCTGGTGCTCTTGGCCGGCCACCGCGCCCGCCAGATCAGCCAGGGCGCGCCGATCACCGTGCCGCGTGACAACGACAAGAACCCGGTCGTGGCGCTGCGCGAGATCGCCGATGAGACGCTTTCGCCCGACGACCTCAAGGAAGATCTGATCCATTCGCTGCAGAAGCATGTCGAGGTCGACGAGCCCGAAGCCGACGGCGAGGCGATTGCCGATCAGACCGGCGCCGCCGTTGCGGCCACCGACGCCGATGACACCGAGGAGAACGTCACCTTCGACCGGATGACCGAGGAAGACCTCCTGGCCGGCATCGAGGGCCTGGTGCCGCCGGAAAAGAGCGACGACTACTAAGCCAGCGCTCTGGACCTGCCTGGAATACGTTTCCGGCACTTCCGTCCAGTCAGTTTCGTGGCTATCTATGGGATGCGCCGTACGCTAGTGCGGCGCATCAATCATTTCAGCACCGCGAGATCCCGCCCATGATGCGTCAGTATGAGCTTGTCGAGCGCGTCCAGCGCTACAAGCCTGACGTCAACGAGGCGTTGCTCAACAAGGCCTATGTCTATGCCATGCAGAAGCATGGCCACCAGAAGCGCGCTTCCGGCGACCCGTATTTCTCGCACCCGCTCGAAGTCGCCGCCATCCTCACCGAGATGCATATGGACGAGGCGACGATCGCGGTCGCCCTGCTGCACGACACGATCGAGGACACGACCGCCACACGGGCCGAGATCGACGATCTGTTCGGCCCCGAAATGGGCAAGCTGGTCGAGGGCCTGACCAAGCTGAAGAAGCTCGATCTCGTCTCGAAGAAGGCCGAGCAGGCGGAAAACCTGAGAAAGCTTCTGCTGGCGATTTCAGAAGATGTCCGCGTGCTGCTGGTCAAGCTCGCCGACCGCCTGCACAATATGCGCACCCTCGACCACATGCCGGAAGCCAAGCGCCTGCGCATCGCCGAGGAGACGATGGATATCTACGCGCCGCTGGCCGGCCGCATGGGCATGCAAGGCATGCGCGAGGAGCTGGAGGAGATCGCCTTCCGCTTCATCAATCCGGAGGCCTATCGCGCCGTCACCGCACGGCTTGCCGAAATCTTCGAGCGCAACAAGGGCGTGCTGACGGACATCGAAAAAGCGCTGTCCACGCTGTTCGAGAAGCATGCGATCAACGCCGGCGTGAAGAGCCGGCAGAAGAAGCCGTGGTCGGTGTTCCGCAAGATGGAGGCCAAGGCACTGTCCTTCGAGCAGCTCTCGGATATTTTCGGCTTCCGCGTCGTCGTCGATACGGTCGAGGACTGTTACCGGGCGCTTGGCGCCATCCACACCGCGTGGTCGATGGTGCCGGGCCGCTTCAAGGATTACATCTCGACGCCGAAGCAGAACGATTATCGGTCGATCCACACCACCATCGTCGGCCCGTCGCGCCAGCGTGTCGAACTGCAGATCCGCACCCGAGAGATGAACAAGATCGCCGAATACGGCGTCGCTGCCCATTCGATCTACAAGGACACCGGCGGCAAGACGAATGGCGCCGCCCACGCGATTTCGAAGGAAACCAACGCCTATGCCTGGCTGCGGCGCACCATCGAGCAGCTTGCCGAAGGCGACAATCCCGAGGATTTCCTCGAAAATACCAAGCTAGAACTGTTTCAGGACCAGGTGTTCTGCTTCACCCCGAAAGGCATGTTGATTGCGCTGCCGCGCGGCGCGACACCGATCGACTTCGCCTACGCGGTGCACACCGATGTCGGTGACACCTGCGTCGGTGCCAAGGTCAACGGCCGCATCATGCCGCTGATGACGGAGCTGAAGAACGGCGATGAGGTCGAGATCATCCGCTCCAAGGCACAGGTTCCGCCGGCGGCGTGGGAATCGGTCGTCGTCACCGGCAAGGCGCGCTCGGCCATCCGCCGTGCCACCAAGAATGCCATCCGCAAGCAATATTCGGGTCTCGGCATCCGCATCCTGGAACGCGCCTTCGAGCGTGCCGGCAAGACCTTCACCAAGGAGAGCCTGAAGCAGGTGCTGCACAGGCTGGCGCGCAAGGACATCGAGGATGTGCTGGCCTCCGTCGGGCGCGGCGAGCTCGCCTCCACCGACGTCATGAAGGCGGTATTCCCCGACTACAAGGATGAGCGCGTCACCACGGCCGTCCCCAAGCCGCGCGAGGAGGGCTGGTCGAAGATCCGCAATGCCGCCGGCATGCTGTTCCAGATTCCGGGTCGTGCCGCGCGCAAGGACAAGGACCAGCCACGCGATGGCGCCGTGCCGATCCGCGGCGTGCGCGGCGATCTGCCGGTGCGCTTCGCGCCGGAAGGGGCGGTGCCTGGCGATCGCATCGTCGGCATCGTCCAGCCGGGCACCGGCATCACCATCTATCCGATCCAGTCGCCGGCGCTGCAGGCGTTCGACGATCAGCCCGAACGCTGGATCGACGTGCGCTGGGACATCGACGAGCGCACCAAGGAACGCTTTCCGGCGCGCGTATCGGTCACCGCCATCAACGCGCCGGGGTCACTCGCCGATATAGCGCAGGTGGTTGCCTCGAACGACGCCAACATCCATACACTGTCGATGGTGCGCACTGCTCCCGACTTCACCGAAATGCTGATCGATCTCGAAGTCTGGGATCTCAAGCACCTCAACCGGCTGCTGTCGCAGCTCAAGGACAATTCGAGCGTCAGCGACGCAAGACGCGTCAATGGCTAGACCATGCTCCGGTTTCGGACAAAGTCATGGTCAATCAAAAAGAGGCAGACATGAACACCGATGAAGTGCTGGGCATTTTCCGCGAGGCGGGTGCTGTTCTGGAAGGGCATTTCATTTTGACCTCGGGCCTGCGCAGTCCGGTCTTCCTGCAGAAGGCGCGCGTGTTCATGCATGCCGACAAGACCGAGCTTCTGTGCAAGGCGTTGGCCGAGAAGATACGCGCTGGCGTGCCAGGCAAGATTGATTATGTCGTCGGCCCGGCGATCGGAGGGCTGATCCCAGCCTACGAGACCTCGCGTCATCTCCGCGTGCCGGCGATCTGGGTCGAGCGGGAAGGGGGCGAGTTCCGCTTGCGCCGCTTCGAGATCGCCAGGGGCTCGCGTGTCGTCATCGTCGAGGACATCGTCACCACTGGCCTGTCGATCCGTGAGACCATCGAGTGCCTGCGCGATCTTGGCGCCGAGGTGGCGGCCGCGGCCTGCATCATCGACCGTTCGGCCGGCAAGACCGATGTCGGTGTGCCGCTCATCGCGCTTGCCGAGTATGAGGTCCCGGCCTATCCGGCCGACCGGCTGCCGCCGGAGCTTGCCGCCATCCCGGCGATCAAGCCCGGCAGCCGCAACATCTGACGGGGCATTTTTTTCGCCCAACAATGTGCGGCGGTTTTGGGGAAAGCGACATGCGTGAAGACAGATTGGAAATGGTCGCCGGCATCGATCATTTCGTGCTGACGGTCGCTTCGCTGGAAGTGACCTGTGAGTTTTACCAGCGCGTGCTGGGTTTTGAGCGCATCGACGCGGCGGATCGGCCGACGGCGCTGGCTTTCGGTACCCATAAGATCAATGTGCATGAGGTCGGCCGCACTTTCGAGCCCAAGGCGAAGTCGCCGACATCAGGATCAGGTGATTTCTGCCTGATCACCGACCGGCCACTGGATGAGGTCCGTGCCCGGCTCGCGGCCAATGGTGTGGTGGTGGAACTCGGCCCGGTTGAACGTATCGGGGCCCGAGGTCCGATGATGTCGGTTTATTTCCGTGACCCAGACGGCAATCTGGTCGAGGTCAGCGAATACCTGCCGTAGCCGCCGGCGACGATGCGCCTTTCGGCGATGCGACTGCCGGTTCCCTAAATTCGCCGCGATTATCCGATGTTCGAAGCAAGACCTGCCGCCCCGAAGGGCGGCGACAAGCGCGGCGCACAGAAGGTGTTTGGTTGTTCTTGCGCCAGCGCGTCGTTATATAAGGTGGCGATTGCCATAGGGTGATCGTCAAGCGCAAGATGTGGCTGCCACGCCCGGCTGAAGGTGCCGTTGCGGGCGCTGTGGAACGGGAACAGAGTGCTTTTTCGACGCCGCAAGCCTGATGGCTTTTATGAGCGGGTGCGTACCTACCTTTGGCCGCGCCGCTCGTTTTCGCGCTCGCTTCAGTATTTTTCCAAGCGCATCCTGCGGCTGAAGGCCACACCGCATGCGGTTGCGGCCGGTGTTGCGGCCGGTGTCTTCGCTTCATTCTTTCCCGTCGGTTTCCATTTCATCATCGCTGCCCTCCTGTGCTGGGTGATCGCCGGCAATCTGGTGGCGGCCGCTCTCGGCGCGGTTTTTTTCGGCAACCCGCTGACCTTCCCGTTGCTATGGGGCGCGTCGTGGGAAACGGGCAAGCTCATCCTGCATGACCGCCTGCCGACGCATGGGCCGCCGGCACATCTGGGCGAGATGCTGCATAATCTCTCCTTCGCGCAATTGTGGAAACCGGTCCTCGAACCGATGCTGATCGGCGCGGTTCCGCTCGGGCTCGCCTTCGGGCTGCTGTTCTACGCCATCACGCGCTGGGGCATGAACGCTTTCCGCGAACAGCGGCGCAAGCGTCTGGCCGAGCGTGCAAGCCGGCATGCGCAATCGTCCCATCCCGGCGCAAGCATCGGTTCCACCGCGCGATGATCATCGGCATCGGCAGCGACCTGATCGACATCAGACGCATCGAAAAGTCGCTGGAGCGTCACGGCCAGCGCTTCATCCAGAGAATCTACACCGAGATCGAACAGGCCCGCTCCGAAAACCGGCGGGCGCGTGCTGCCTCCTATGCCAAGCGGTTCGCTGCCAAGGAGGCCTGCGCCAAGGCGCTGGGCACCGGTCTGGCGCAGGGCGTGTTCTGGCGCGACATGGGTGTCGTCAACCTGCCCAGTGGCGCGCCGACCATGGCGCTGACGGGAGGAGCGCAGGCCAGGCTGGACAAAATCCTGCCAAAGGGCCACCGGGCGGCGATCCACCTCACCATCACGGATGATTTCCCGCTCGCTCAAGCCTTTGTGATCATCGAGGCGCTGCCCGTCGAAGAAGCGCCACATTGATTGCCTCTGACGACCGGCATTGACGTTGCCCAGCGCGCGCCGAGACTCTATACCATCCAACGCACAATCGAGGACGACATGAGCGTGGCTGAAAAATCCGAGAAGAAATCCGGCGGGCTTGGCGAGACCGTCAGCGTCATCGTCCAGGCGCTTTTGCTCGCCCTGGTCATCCGCACGCTGCTGTTCCAGCCTTTTTCGATCCCGTCGGGATCGATGCGGCCGACGCTTTTGGAAGGCGACTATCTGTTCGTCACCAAATGGTCCTACGGCTATTCGCGCTACTCGCTGCCTTTCGGACCCGATATTTTTTCAGGCCGCATCTGGGGCTCCGAGCCGAAGCGCGGCGATGTAGCGGTTTTCAAGTTCCCGCCTGATCCGTCCGTCGACTACATCAAGCGCGTGGTCGGCCTGCCGGGTGACAAGATCCAGGTCAAGGACGGCCAGCTGTTCATCAACGGCGTCGGCGTGCCGCGCGTGAAAACAGGCCAGATCGACAATCCCGACATCACCGAGGAATCGCGCCCGATCGACGTCTATCGTGAGACCTTGCCCAACGGCGTCAGCTACGACACGCTCGATCTGAATTCGAACTCGATCGGCGACAACACCCGCGAATTCGACGTGCCGGCCGGCCACTATTTCATGATGGGCGACAACCGGGACAATTCCGCCGACAGCCGTTTCACCGTCGGCTACGTTCCCGCGGAAAATCTGGTTGGCCGCGCCAATCTTGTCTTCTTCTCGATCGCCGGCAAGGCGAGCCCTCTCGAAATCTGGAAATGGCCGTCGCTGATGCGCGCTTCGCGCCTGTTCCACTTCGTCAATTGATGGCTTTGAAGCGTCCGACGGGCGAAACTCTGGCCGGTTTGGTGAAGGCCAAGACCGGTCACGTCTTCAAGGATATCCGTTTGCTCGAGACCGCCTTGACGCATTCCAGTGCGGTCAAGGCGGCCAGCAACAACCAGCGTCTGGAATTCCTTGGCGACCGCGTGCTTGGGCTTGTCGTCGCCGATATGCTTTTCGAGAAATTTCCCGATGCGCCGGAAGGTGAAATCGCGCCGCGCTTCAATGCGCTGGTCGATGCGCGGACATGCTCCGAAATCGGCATCGAAATGCAGCTGGAGGATCTGGTCCGCGCCGATTCCGCCTTGAAGATGCGGTCGCGTGGCTCGGGCGGAAACTATCTGGCGGATGCGGTCGAAGCGCTGATCGCGGCGGTTTACGTCGACGGTGGCATCGAGGCCGCGCGGCGGTTCGTCCTGCGCTACTGGGAACCGCGCTCGCATACGGTGATCGCAAAGCCGCTCAATCCGAAATCCGATCTGCAGGAATGGATTGCCAAGACCCGCGATGCGCGCCCTGAATATGTGATCGAGAAACGAGAAGGCCCGGACCACCAGCCCGTCTTCACCGTGTCCTTGCAGGTCCGCGGCTTTGCGCCGATAAGCGGTACTGGCGGCTCCCGCAGGGTTGCCGAAGAAGCGGCGGCTTCGGCATTTCTTGTGCGCGAAGGCGTCTGGGCCACCACGTCGGCCCAAAAACCGGAGCGCGCGCGCTCAAGTGAAGGGAGTGCGGCATGACCGCCACCGAAGAGCCGGCGACCGCAGCCGCCACGCATTCCGGCTTTGTCGCGCTGATCGGCGCGCCCAACGCGGGCAAGTCGACCTTGGTCAACCAATTGGTCGGTGCCAAGGTGTCGATCGTCACCCACAAGGTGCAGACGACCCGCGCCATCGTGCGCGGCATCGCCACGCATGATAATGCGCAGATCGTTTTTGTCGACACGCCCGGCATCTTCAAGCCAAAGCGGCGGCTCGACACGGCGATGGTGACCACCGCCTGGGGCGGCGCCAAGGACGCCGATATCGTGCTGCTTTTGATCGACGCCGAACGCGGCATCAGGGGCGACGCCGACGCCATCCTCGAGCGGCTGAAGGATGTGCGCCAGCCGATGGTGCTGATCCTCAACAAGGTCGACCGGGTCAAGCACGAGGCGCTGCTGGCCTTATCGGCGGCAGCCAACGAAAGGGTGCCGTTCAAGCGCACCTTCATGGTGTCGGCGTTGACCGGTTCCGGCTGCAAGGACGTGCTCGATTATCTGGCCGAGGCTCTGCCGGTCGGCCCCTGGTACTATCCGGAAGACCAGATCTCGGACCTGCCGATGCGCCAACTCGCGGCCGAGATCACGCGCGAGAAGCTGTATCTCAGGCTGCATCAGGAACTGCCCTATTCCTCGCATATCGAGACCGAGAAATGGGAAGAGAAGCCGGATGGCTCGGTGCGCATCGACCAGACCATCTATGTCGAGCGCGACAGCCAGAAGAAGATCGTGCTCGGCCACAAGGGCGAGACCATCCGCGCCATCGGCCAGGCGGCACGCATGGAAATAGCCGGTATCCTGGAACAGAAGGTGCACCTGTTCCTGTTCGTCAAGGTGCGCGAGAACTGGGGCGACGACCCCGAGCGCTATCGCGAGATGGGGCTCGAGTTTCCGCGCTAGACCGAAGGTTCGCGTAGCGACAGCGGCAAGCGGTTTTCGGAGAGTTCAAATAAATCGCTCCAGGTCCATGGTCAGCAATCTGAACATCGACACGGCGCTTGTCAGCCGACTGGTCGCCACGCAGGAGTGATCTTGCGGTCAGGCCGGTCGAGATTGGCAGCTGAGGCTTCTATCTTAGCGACGAGATGAGGTGGAAAAGGGCGATCCCGCCTGTGATCTGGCAATTGCCTGGACGCTTTTCGAGGGCAAAAGCCGGGAAGCGTTCTGCGCCGACCTTCCCGCCGACGAAGCGATGATGTGCAAAGCGCTGATCACGGTCGGCGGATACATCGGCATCAACCCCGTCGAGTTTGAAAAATCCTGGCACGTGGCCGATGAAGTGCTTGCCGATCACGCGCGCGGGCGTGAAGTGCCGAACGGTACGCCGCTCTAGCCAACCAGAACCCTGATCCTGTCGCCGGACCATCCGCCATCGCATGGCGTGACCAGGGACATTCTGGCCGAAGCGATGCTTTCCAGGACCTATGTGTGCCAATCCGCCTATCGAGGCGGGCGACCACGTCGCCTGCGTCGCCAAGGTCGACTGAGAGGCGTCGCGAAGGAATCGCCTTCAACGGTTGACTGCTGTCACAATCAGCGACGCGACAGCGCTCCAGGGGGTTTCGATCGCTTTGGAAGAGGCAGACAGGCTTGGAGGCGTCATCCTGCTTTTCGCCTCGGTATCAAAGTGGGTTTGGCGGATCGGCGGCATCTGACGATAAAGGGGGCGGCAAGATTCAGGCGATTTCGGCGTAAATCAGGTAGATATTCCGCATTATACGGTCATTTTGGAAATATAGCACGTCACAATTGTATTTAGCCGCGAAAGTATCGGTATATATATTTAATAAATGACATTGTGCCAGTTGTGCCACTCGTCGGATTCGCAAGTGTTATTTGTGCAACACAGTATTAATCTGTTCAAGGAATTGGCATTATTCGAGAAATCGTCATTGAAGACAGATGATCGATGGGTATGTTCGCCGCTGAAAAGGGCGAGCGATGCGAGCCTTTTTCGCTGTGGGGGTGAGGCGGGAAAACATTGCCGCCAGCCACAAATCCGAAGCCATTTATAACTATGACTGGAGAGGTCAGAGAATGAACATCAAGAGCCTCCTTCTCGGCTCAGCCGCGGCCCTCATCGCGGCCAGCGGCGCGCGCGCCGCGGACGCTGTCGTCGTTGCCGAGCCGGAACCTGCCGAATACGTCAAGATTTGCGACGTCTATGGCGCCGGCTACTTCTACATCCCTGGCACCGAGACCTGCCTGCGCATCGGCGGCTATCTTCGCTACGACATGGGCGTCGGCGATTCCGGCACGTTCGATGGTGTCAACAACGTTGCCGATCACATGGACGGCGATAGGCACGACACTTATTACAAGAACATGCGCTTCACGCTGAGGACTTATACCGGCCAGGAAACCGAGCTCGGCACGTTGAAGACCTTCACCGAGACCCGGTTCCAGTTCGGCAACTCCTCTGGCGACTATGACGGAAGCTCAAGCACTGGCTGGCAAGCCGGCAATAACAAGGCAGATGGAACCAGCAAGACTTCGCTGAATTTCGCCTGGATCCAGCTCGGTGGCCTGCGGGTCGGCAAGGATGAAACGGTATACGACCAGTTCATCGGCTATGCCGGCAATGTCATCCAGGACACGCTCATCCCGTATGGTGTCAAGGATACCAACCTCATCAGCTACTACTTCGACGCAGGCAGCGGCTTCACGGGCGTGGTCTCGCTCGAAGAAGGCACCGCCGTCAACACGATCGACAGCTACGTTCCGCATGTTGTCGGCGGTTTGAAGTACAAGGGCGACTGGGGTGCGATCACCGGCGTCGTGGCCTATGACAGCAACTATGAGGAAGTGTCCGGCAAGGTCCGTCTGGACGTCAACGTCAGCAAGGAACTGACGCTGTTCGTCATGGGCGGCTACGGCACCAACGACAACATCAACGACTTCGGCACAGGCCGTACCCAATACAAGCCATGGGGCGGAAACTGGGCGATCTGGGGCGGCGGCACCTACAAGTTCAACGACAAGACCTCGTTCAACGCCCAGGTCTCCTATGACGACTGGAAGAACCTCGGCGTCGCGGCCAACGTTGCCTACACCATCGTCCCCGGTTACACGATCACGGCCGAAGTCGATTACCTCAATGCAGGAAAATTCGACGACTTCGATTTCAACAACTGGACCAAGGCCGACAAGAAGAGCAGCGTCGGCGGCATCGTTCGCTTCCAGCGCAATTTCTAACAGATCGACTGACCTCACCAGCCCGCCCGCAGCACATCGCTGCGGGCGGTTTTTTATGCCATTGGCATGAGAGTTACCCAGGGCCAAGCCGATACCTTGATTTCGCCACCCGATCGGTGAAAAGCTCCTGAAATGGAATGGCGCGACGAGGGAATCATTCTCGGCACCCGCAAGCATGGCGAAACCAGCGCCATTCTCGAGGTGTTGACGCGAGCGCATGGCCGTCATCTCGGCCTTGTTCGCGGCGGCCGTTCGCGCAAGCAGCAGCCTGTTCTCCAGCCCGGCAACCGTGTCGACCTGTTGTGGCGAGCGCGCCTTGACGAGCACCTCGGCACGTTCCAGGCCGAAGCGATCGAGATGAACGCGGCCCGGCTGATGGACAGCGCCGTCGCCGTCTACGGCTTGCAGACCATGGCCGCGCATCTGCGCCTGCTGCCCGAGCGCGATGCGCACGAAGGTCTTTACGAAACGCTTGCCGTAATGATCGTCCATCTCGACGATGCCGAAATTGCCGGCGAACTGGTGGCGCGCTTCGAGCTTCTGGTGCTGGACGAACTCGGCTTCGGCCTCGATCTCAGTCAATGTGCCGCCACCGGCACGCGACAGGACCTGGCCTATGTCTCGCCGAAGTCGGGACGCGCGGTATCGCGCGAAGCCGGTTTGCCTTGGCGCGACAAGATGCTGACTCTGCCGGCTTTCCTGCAGCGCGGCTCCGGCCTGCGCGCCGATGCGGCAGCGGTCGAGGACGCCTTCCGGCTCACCGGCTTCTTCTTCAACCGCCATGTCTATGAGCCGCGCGGCTTCGAGCCGCCAGACGCTCGTACCGGCTTCCTCGCCGCCTTGCGCAAACATCACGCGCGCGGCAAGGCCATAGCTGGCGAGGACGCAGCCAGAGAAATCATCACATGAGCGAGGTCGAACTTTATCCTGGCCGGGTCTCACCGCTCGGCCTCGGCACCATTCCGCACGCCGACATCCTGAAATACACCGGTTTGGAATTGCTGCAGCGCATCGTCGACGGCAAGTATCCGGCGCCGCCGATTTCCTTTCAGCTGAATTTCACTCTCACCGAAGTCTCGGAAGGGCGCGCTGTCTTTCGTGGCATGCCGAGCGAGCGCCATCTCAATCCGCTGGGCAGCGTACATGGCGGCTGGGCGGCGACGCTGCTCGATTCGGCACTGGCCTGTGCCGTGCAGACGCTGCTCGAAAAGGGCGAGGCCTATACGACGGCGGAGTTCAAGGTGAATTTGACGCGTCCCATCACGCCGAGGACCGGCGAGGTGGTGTGCGAGGGCAGGGTTGTTCACAAGGGCCGCACGTTGGCGGTGTCGGAAGCGACGTTGAAGGATGCCGGCGGCAAGCTGCTGGCTTTCGGCACCGAAACATGCTCGATCTTTCCGGCCGCCAATCTGGCGGCGCGTTGACTGGCGGCGCATTGAGTTTTCCGAGCTTGGATTTTCTGGCCGCTTGGCCGCCGCATTTGAATGTCAGTACGACGGATGTCAGTGAAAACTGGCCTGGTTTGGGGGAACCGCCATGTTTGAAAGCCTGATCGGCCTTGTCGCCATCATCGCTTTGTTCGTCATCATTTCGCGCCAGCAGAGCCGCATCGGCCTTGTCGAGCGCGAGCTTGGCGCGCTGCGCAGCCTGGTCCTTTCCGGTGCCGTGCCGCCTGCGGCCCAGTCGTCCGAACAGGTGGACGACAACGCGCCCGCCGACATGGCTCCGGACGCAGCGGCTGCGACCGATATCGTTCCGCCGGAGGTAAGCGCATCAGTCACCGCCCCGGCGCCAGCCACGGACACGGAAGACTCGACCGGCGAGATCGTCTCCGGGCCGTGGACCGCTCCAGAACCGGCACCGAAGGCGGTGGATCCCGCGGAGCTTCCCGGAGCGGCGAAAGCCGCCCGCCAATCCGATGTCGAAACCGCGCTCGGCACCCGCTGGGCGGTCTGGGTCGGAGGCATCGCACTGGCGCTGGGCGGCCTGTTCCTAATCCGCTACACCATCGAAGCCGGCATTTTCGGTCCCGGCGTGCGGCTGAGCATGGCCGGCGTGCTCGGCCTTGTGCTGGTCGCCGGCGGCGAGTTCATCCGGCGCACCGGCTTCAAAGTACCGGTGCAAGGCGCTGCCGGCGCCTATATCCCGGCGATCCTGACCGCGGCCGGTGCCTTCATCCTGTTCGGCACCGTCTATGCCGCGCATGGCATTTACGGCTTCATCGGCCCGGCACTTGCTTTCATTCTGCTTGGCGTCATCGGGGTGGCGACGATCGCGGCAGCCCTTGTCCATGGCCAGGCGCTGGCCGGCATCGGCCTTGTCGGCGCCATGGTGACGCCAGTGCTGGTCGCCTCGCAGGCACCCAGTCCCTGGGCGCTGTTCGGCTATCTCGCGATCGTGCTCGCAGCGACCGGCGTCATCGCCCGCATGCGCGACTGGAAATTACTGATCGCGGCCGCCTTTTTCGGCACCGGTGTCTGGACCATCCTCTATATGACCGATGCGCCGGGGGCGAACCTCTCCGCCATCCTGTTCATCGACGCCGTCACGCTGGCTGTGCTGGCCCTTGTCTGGCTCGCTCGCCGTGGCGATGAAACCGGGCCGGCCAGGGTTTTCGACTGGCCGTCTATCGTGCCTGGCTTGTTCATCGCATTCTCGGCGCTGGGCCTGTCGGTCGACCCGGTCTTTGCAGCCGCCGGCGATGCCTTGCCGGGCGCGGTGGTGATCGCCGCAATGGTGGCTGTCGCGCTTTATCGTCCGCTGGCGCTGCCGCTCCTCTATGCCGCGGGACTGGTCATGGTGCTGATCTATCTCGGCATCATCCCGCCAACCTCGATCGCTTCCGATTTTTCGGGCGGTGCCCTGGGCGTCGACGGACTGCCGGTGGCCACGTCCAACGCGCTGACCTTGCGCATCGGCATCGTACTTGGCCTGGTTTTCATCGGCGCCGGCTTCTGGGCCGCACGCCGGTTCGCCGCCGGCACGCAGATCCGCGCGGCCTCATGGGCAGCGTGGGGCGTCATCGTCCCGCTGGTCGTCCTGCTGGCGCTCTGGTTCACTTTCGGCAATCTCGACCGTGACTTTGTCTACGCTGCCGCGGCGGCACTGCTGGTCGTCATTTTCGCCGCCGGTGGCGAGTGGATCGCGCGGGCCGAGGAGCCGCCGCTCAAGGGCGGTGTCGCGGTGTCGTTTGCCCTGGGCGGCGCGGCCATCGCCGGGCTCCTGCTCATGCATATGGCTTTCGATTCCGGCTGGACCACCATCCTGCTCGGTGCGGCGGCCATCGTGCCGGCGCTGGCCACGCGCCGGCGCGCCTATCCGGTGCTCGGCTGGATTTCGGTCGGCGCTGTGATCGCGGTGCTTGGCCGCGTCGCTTTCGACCCGACCATTGTCGGCGCCGGGTTCCTGTCGAGGACACCGGTCTTCAACTGGCTGTTGCCCGGCTACGGCGTGCCGGCGCTGGCCTTCGGCTTCGCCGCCTGGCAGCTCGCCCGCACCACGAATGGCCGGCCGCGCCTTGCCATGGAGGCGGCTGCGGCGCTGTTTGCGCTGCTCACGCTCGCCATGCTGGTGCGCCACGCCATGCACGGCGGCGTCATCGACACGGGTGCCATGACGCTCGCCGAACAGTCGATCTACACGCTGATCGCCATTGGCGCCGGCGCCATCCTGGTCGCCATCGACATGCGCTCGCCAAGCTCGGTGCTGCGCTATGGTTCGATGGCCGCCGGTGTGGCCTCGGTCGCCTTCATCGTTGTCAGGCATTTCGTCTTGCTGAACCCATTGTTCACCGACGAATCGACCGGCCGCATCCCGGTGTTCAACCTGTTGTTCCTCGCCTATCTCCTGCCGGCGATCGCCGCCGGGGGACTGGCGCTCTACACCAGGGACAAGCGGCCGAAATGGTATGCGCAGATGCTGGCTGTGGTGGCTGCCGCACTTGCCTTCGCCTATGCCACGCTCTCGGTGAGGCGTCTGTTCAAGGGCGAGTTCATCGGCTTGTGGAGCGGCCTCGGCCAGCTGGAAACCTACACCTACTCGGCGCTTTGGCTGGTCATCGGTGTGGCGCTGCTCACCGCCGGCGTCTGGCTGAAGTCGCAGGTGCTGCGAATTGCCTCGGCCGCGCTGATCGCGATCGCCGTGCTGAAAGTCTTCATCTTCGACATGTCGGAGTTGGAGGGAGTGCTCAGGGCGCTGTCCTTCATCGGCCTCGGCGCGGTGCTGATCGGCATCGGACTGTTTTATCAGCGGCTGCTGACGCGGGCGGCGAAGGAGGGATGACACGCTTGCTTCCGTGAACAGTTCTTACCGGTTCATGGACCGCCTATTCGCTATTTTCGGATGGTGCCACGCACGCGGCGTTGTACGACTGCCTCTTTGATGAGGCCCGCGATCTTGCGGACAAACGCCGGGCTGAAGGGGCCTATTGGCTTCGTCGTGACCAGATCATAAGCTTCGTCGACTTGTACGCGGTTGTACTCGTCTAGAATCAGCCACGACGGAAAATCGAGCCCACCTCTGCGGCACTCGATTTCGCTCACGGCAACATGCGTGTGGGACTGGTCGGGCTTTTGCGAAGTGAGCGGGAACAAGAAGAGTGCGGCAGGCGTTGCCGGGCGTTCTAACCACAATGCAGACGGGCCGCGCCTTGCGGCCGGACTCCTCGCCGACATCAGCCTGCCGCGCCCATAGATAGTAGTATCGAAGCAAATCGCCGGGCTTAAGCATCCGGCTTGTCGCCGGTTGTGATGGCCTCCAATCCGGACATGAGTTCATCGTGGATCTCGTCCGGCGCGTCCTCAAGCGTGTAGGCTACGGCATGAGGCGAACTGACGAGCTGCCGGTATTGGGTGGCTGACAGGATGATCAGCTTCTCCTTGCCACGTTTCGTGAGAGCGACAGGCTCGATCATTGCCGTTTCGAGAATTTCGCCGGACGCCCGGTTCATGTCTGAAAAGGTGAACTGCTTCATCGGGTGGTCCTCATACGTATTTCACCTATTGTGCATATTTTACGTATCTAAGCAATCGATTTGCCGCTGCCTTCCGGTCGGGAATAAATCGGCACCAGCCAGCGTTATCTCATTGCTTGGGTGACCGGAGCGGCGGACCGCTTCGCGCTGGCCGCTTGCGCCGCGCCCGGAAGGCGCGTTCAATCGGATCAACAAGGGCGACCTCGAAAACCAGCGGTCATGGACGAAAAGAAGGCAGCAATCCTTGGCGAAATACCGCGCCTGCGCCGCTACGCACGCTCGCTTTTGCGCGACCGCGACGCTGCCGACGATCTCGTCCAGGATTGCCTCGAGCGGGCGCTCGTGCGGCTCGACAATTGGCAGACAGGAGAAAGCCCCCGGAGGTGGCTGTTTACGATCATGCATCATTTGTTCATCGACCAGATGCGCAAGGTGAACCGTCGCGGCGAGGCGGCGATGTTGCCGCTGGAGGCGGGCGAGGCCGTTGCCCAGCCGGCCGAGCAGATGGAGAGCATTGCCTCGCGCGAGATCATCGACGCATTGCAGGCGATCAGCCCCGACCGTCGCGCAGCCCTTGTCATGGTTGCCATCGAAGGTTTTTCCTACGCCGAAGCCGCCAACATTCTGGGCGTGCCTGCGGGCACGCTGATGTCGCGCATTGCGCGCGGGCGTGAGGAATTGCGCGGGTTGCTGGACGACACGGCGCGCCGCCGGGCGATAAGGATCGTCGAGAAATGATCCGCCGCGACTTTTCCGAACGTGACATCCACATGGCGCTCGATGGCGAGCTGCCCGGCGATGAGCGCTCGGCCTACGATGCCTGGCTCGACGCCAATCCCGAGATGAAGGCCAAGAGCGCCCGTTTCACCGCCGACCGAGCGGCGCTGCGTGCCGCCTTCGCCGACGTGCTGGACGAAGCCGTGCCTGCGCGGTTGCGCAAGGTCGTGCTTGGCGAGACGCCGGTCAAGGCATCTGTGCCACGCTCACGCTGGTGGCTTGCCGCTGCTGCCGCCGTGCTTCTGGTCACTGGCGGACTTGGTGGCTACTTTGCCGGCATCGATGGCATCGGCCAGGAGGACCCGGCGGAAGATCGGCTGGCCGAGCAGGCAATCGCGGCCCATGTCATCTATGCCGCCGAAAAGCGGCATGCCGTCGAGGTGCCGGCCAGCGACAAGGACCATCTGCAGACCTGGCTGTCCAACCGGATAGGGCTGAAGCTGGTGGCGCCGGACCTGACCGCCGACGGATTCCAGCTGGTCGGCGGCCGGCTGTTGCCGGCAGGCGAGAGCAAGGCCGCCATGCTGCTTTACGAGGACGGCAATGGGCAGCGTATCTCGCTGTTCGTCACCACGGAATCGACCGAGAATGCCAAGGGCACCTACGCCGCCGCGCAAGACGGACCCGAGGCCGTCTACTGGCTGGACAAGGGCTATGGCTGTGCCGTGGTCGGCTCCTTGCCGCGCGAGCGGTTGGCCGAGGTCGCGAGGAGCGCCTACACGCAACTTGTAAACGGGCTGGCAAGCTGAACGGCATCGCTTTTGCCGGTGCCGTCGATGCGCGAATGCTGATCCGGCCGAAGGACCTTTTGCGCCCGTCGGGCCGGCGTCGGATTTGTCACAATTCGGCCCTAATCGAGGTGCGATAGCGCTTGATGAATGCCGTCGCATCGCCCCGAAAATCGGAAACGGTTTTTGGAAACCCGAGGCGAAGATTCAAGGTGGTGGAGCGGACTTCGTGCGCCCAGGTGGACGCCGGTTTTCCCAACGCCCTGGTTGGCGTCAAGGACGTGTTCGAGTAGGGCCATTTCCACCACCAATCGAGGTTTTCTGAAGCCGCATGCCTGCCGAGATCCGCACGGCCCGCGCGTCTGACGTCGATGATCTCGCCGCCATTGAGAAAGCTGTTTTCTCAAGCGACCGTATTTCCCGCCGCTCCTTCCGCCTGTTCATCGAGCGTGAAACCGCCGAGACGCTGGTCGCCGAAGTCGACGGCCGCGTGGCCGGCTATGCGATCGTGCTGTTTCGCAAGGGCAGCGGCGTGGCGCGCCTCTACTCGATTGCGACCAGTCCGTTTTTCGGCGGACTGGGTGTCGGCCGCATGCTGCTCGGATCCGCCGAAGATGCCGCCTTCGAGCACGACCGCATGATGCTGCGCCTCGAAGTTCGCGAGGACAACAGCCGCGCGATCCGCATCTACGAACGGGCCGGTTATCACAAGATCGGCCGTGAGCCCGGCTACTATGAGGATGGCGAAACGGCACTTCGCTACGAAAAGACCTTGCGTGGCGGCATTCCGATCGCCACCAAGGTTCCGTTCTACCCGCAGACCTGCGAATTCACCTGCGGCCCGTGCTGCCTGATGATGGCGATGGCCAATTTCGATCGCGGCTTCGTGCCGGATCCGGTCATGGAAATCCGCCTGTGGCGTGAAGCGACGACCGTCTTCATGATGTCGGGTCCCGGTGGTTGCGAACCGTTCGGCCTTGCTGTCTCGGGCTACGAAAGCGGGCTCGCGGTGGAGATCTACGTTTCCTTCTATGGCGCGCTGTTCCTGCAATCGGTGCGCAGTGAGGACAAGCGCAGGGTGATGGAACTGGCCCAGGTCGACTTTCGCCGACGCGCGGAACTTTACGGTATCCCGGTGAATTACCGTGCATTCACAATCGACGATATCCGCGCTGCGATCGCTGGGGGAAAGCTGGTGCTGGTGCTGATCAGCGGCTTCCTGATGTTCGGCAAGAAGGTGCCGCACTGGGTGCTGGCGATCGGCGATGACGGCGACCATATCCTGATCCACGACCCTTGGGTCGAGGATGAAAGGCAGGAGACCATTCTTGATGCAGCCAACATTCCCGTGCCTTACGGCATCTTCATGAACATGGCGCAGTTCGGTCGCGATGGACTGCGTGCCGCCATCACTCTGGGAAAGCGTGACAGATAATGACCTGGGTCATCCTTACCGGCAGGCAGAGCGATCTCGACCAGGTGGCGACACCGCACAAGATCATCACCAATCGCGACTATCTCGCGCATCCGTCACTGTTTCGCGGCCAGCGGCCGAAGGTCATCAACCTGTCGAACAATTACGCCTACCAGAGCCGCGGCTACTATGCGTCGCTGCTGGCAAGCTCGCGCGGCCACAAGGTGATCCCGACGGTCGAAACGATGATCGACCTTTCGGAGCGCAAGCTCTATGAACACGCGCTGCCGGAACTGGAGCTGGCGCTCAACAAATGCCGCAAGGACCTCGGCGACGTTTTTCCGCAAAAGGTCTGCATCTTCTTCGGCATCGGCCCGTCGAAAATCTGGGACCGCTTCGCCAAACTTCTGTTCGACTGGTTCCGCGCGCCGGCGCTCGAAGTCCACATCAAGGACAGCGCCGAATGGGCCTCGATCCGCAAGATCGGTTTCCATCCGCTGGCGCGGATGACCGAGGACGAGGAAAAAAGCTTCATCCAGTGCCTGGAGACCTACACCAACCGCGAATGGCGCGACACCAAGGGCCGCACGCCGGCGCGCTACACCTTCGCCACGCTGGTCGACCCGCATGAGGAATTGCCGCCCTCGGAGATATCGTCGCTGCGCTATTGGGCCAAGATCGCCGAGAAGATGGGCGTCGAAATCGAGCCGATCACCAAACGGGACCTCGCCAAGCTCGCCAATTACGACGCGCTGTTCATCCGCGAGACCACCTCGATCTCCAACCACACCTATCGTTTCGCCCGCCGCGCCCAGCAGGAAGGAATGCCGGTGATCGACGATCCGCTGTCGATGATCCGCTGCACCAACAAGGTCTATCTCAACGAGCTGATGGCCTACAACAAGGTGCCGGTGCCGCCGACGGTGATGATCGCCGGCACCTCGGATCTCGAACTGGCGGCGCAGACCCTGGGCTTTCCGCTGGTGCTGAAGATCCCGGATTCGTCGTTCTCGCGCGGCGTCAAGAAATGCGCCAATTTCGAGGAACTGAAGACGCTGGCCACCGAATGGCTGGAGGATTCCGACCTTCTGATCGCGCAGAAATTCATTCCGACCGAGTATGACTGGCGCGTCGGCGTGCTCGGCGGCCAGCCATTGTTTGCCGTGCACTATCTGATGGCCAAGAAGCACTGGCAGATCGTCAACCACAAGGCCAACGGCAAGCCCGACCAGGGCGGCATCAAGACCTTCACGCTAAAGGAAACGCCGGCGCATGTCGTCGAGACGGCAGTGAAGGCGGCGCGCTGCATCGGTGACGGGCTCTATGGAGTCGATCTCAAGGAGACCAAGGACGGCGTCTTCGTCATAGAGGTCAACGACAATCCCAACCTCGACCATGGCTGGGAGGATTCCGGCGAGAAGGACGAGGTCTGGGTGCGGCTGACGCAGTGGTTCCTGGAGCGGCTGGACCGGCCGGGGCGGTAATTTGATCGGGGGTAGAACATGCAGTTCATCGTCATCGAGGATTTCACCGGCTGCGATCGCAAGGAGATCTACCGTCGCTTTCGCGACCGGGGCCGCCTGAAGCCGGACGAGCTTCTCGTGCACCACAGCTGGATCGCGGCGGACATGAGCCGTTGCTTCCTGCTGGTGGAAGCCAATGACGTCACGCTGCTGCAGCGCTGGGTCATCGAATGGGCGGATCTGGTGGAATTCGAGATCGTTCCCGTGGCGACAAACAAGGACATGGCTGAGGCATTGAGCGGGCACCTCTGATCATCGCCGCACACTACGTCAACGCAGTGCCGGCGAGCCGACTGCGCGCCGACACTCGTCGATCAGCCACAGGCGAAACGCGGCCACGACATCGCGCCTGGCGCTGCGCTCCGGGATCGTCAGGCAATAGGGCTGGCGCAGCTCCAGTGCCTGGGCGAGGGGCCTGACAAGTCGGCCGTCTGCCAGCGCCGCGGCACAGTAGATCCCTTGCGCCAGCGCCACGCCCAATCCCGAAATGGCAAGGTCGAGTGCCGCGCGCGATGAGTTGGCCGAGAGGCCGCGCTGCGCTGCCCGGCCGGGCTCGATGCCGGCCGCCTCGAACCAGTTGTGCCAGGACGGAAAGGACGCACCAGTCGGTCCCCAGCCCGTGTGGATAAGCGGCAGGCTGGCCAGGCCCTCGGGTTTGATTGTGTCCGCCAGCCCGGGGGCACACACGGGATAGACTGCGTCCTGGACGATGTCCTCGGTCGGGTGCTCGCGATAATGCGGCCCATAGGAGAGCCTGATGTCGATCAGTTCACGGTCGAACGGCACCGGGTCGTCGTCGCCTCTGAGCGATATGTCGACGACGCCATGGCTTGAGGCAAAACCAGCGAGACGCTGCGAAAGCCAACCCATGGCCATGGATGGCGGCACCGACACCACAAGGCGTGGGCGGAACGTATCGCCGCCCAGCTGGCGCGCGACGCTGCCGATCTCCTGGAAGGCCATGGTCAGCCTGGGCAGCATCTCGACGCCTGCCTCGGTGAGGACGACGCGCCGGTTGACGCGGTGGAACAGCTTGCGGCCCATCTGCTCCTCGACCGTGCGGATGAGCTGACTGACGGCAGCGGCCGACACCGAAAGCTCTTCCGCCGCCGCGGCAAAGCTGCCTATACGGGCCGCAGCCTCGAAAGCTTGAAGCCCTTTGAGAGAAGGAGGTACGGCCATAATCACCGAATAGATAAGTTCAGCTTATCTAGATTGCAGAAATCGTCGTTTTTGGAAAGGTTGTTCATTGGCTACAGTGGGTTCATCAAACTCCAGTCTGGATCGAAGCACGTGGATCATCGTGACGTAATTTCATCGCTGACGCAGGAGGAGCGCAATCGGCTGACCGCCAAGTCTGATGTTGCGGGCCTCGTTCAGCTTGCTGCTCATTGGGGCGCGATCATGGTCGTCGGATCGCTGATCGCCGTCAAGGTGCCGTTCTGGCCACTGCTGATGCTGCCGCAAGGTATCCTCATCGTCTTCCTGTTCACGCTGCTGCACGAAACGGTCCATCGCACGGCCTTTGAGTCGCAATGGCTGAACGATGCCGTGGCGCGGGTGTGCAGCCTGGCGATCGCGCTGCCGGCGGACTGGTTTCGCTATTTCCATTTCGCCCACCATCGATACACGCAGGACCCGCAGAACGACCCGGAACTGGCCTTCCCCAAACCGGAGACATGGCGGCAATATCTCGTCCACATATCCGGCATCCCTTTGTGGTGGGGCCACCTCAAGACGCTTTATGCCAATGCGATGGACCGCGGCCGGGAAAGCTACGTTCCGCCAAAGGGCTATGACAAGGTGCGCATCGAGGCACGCGCCATGATTGCCTTTTACGCCGTGGTCCTTCTGCTGGCCGTCTATTTCCGGCTCTCGGTGCTTCTCTATGTCTGGATCTTGCCCGCTCTGTTGGGGCAGCCGTTTCTGCGCCTCTATCTCTTAGCCGAGCACGGCCGTTGTCCGTTCGTCGCCAACATGCTGGAGAACACCAGGACCACGCTGACCAACTGGCTGGTCCGCAGGCTGGCGTGGAACATGCCGTTCCATGCCGAGCATCATGCCTATCCAGGCGTGCCGTTTCATCAACTGCCGCGGTTTCATGCGCTGATCGAGCGGCATCTCAAGGTGGTCGAGCCCGGCTATGTCAGCTTCCACGGCAAATACATCGACACGCTGCGTTGACGATGGCCGGCCTCAGCCGGTCTGGCTGTGGAGCGCTCGGGATTTCAACAGACGCTGGATCTCGGCGGCCGTTGACGGCACGCCGATCAGATAGCCCTGCGCCTCTGTACAGCCATTGCCGCGCAGGATGTCGAGTTGCGCCTCGGTCTCGACCCCCTCGGCGGTGACAGTGATGCCAAGCTCGGCGCCCAGCCCGATGACGGTGCGAACGATCGCCGCGGCGTCACGATTGCCCAGGTCGTGGATGAACGAACGATCGATCTTGATCTTGTCGACGGGAAAACGCCTGAGATAGCCGAGCGAAGAATAGCCGATGCCGAAATCGTCCAGCGCGATACGGACGCCGAGTTCGCGCAACTGCCGCAGCGTCCTTAGCACCGCCTCGCTTTCGTCCATCAGCACGGTTTCGGTTATCTCCAGTTCCAACCGATCGGCTGGCACGCCGGAGAAAGCCAGCGCCGAGATGACGCTGCGGGCGAAGCTGCCGCTTTTAAGTTGCACGGCCGAGACATTGACCGCGACGCGCAGGCCGGCGGGCCAGTCGGCCGCCGCCGTGCAAGCTTTCCTCAGCGCCCATTCGCCAAGCGGCACGATCAATCCAGTGTCTTCGGCGACCGGAATGAAGCTGTCCGGCGCCACCGTGCCGCGTGTCGGCGAATGCCAGCGCATCAAGGCTTCCGCGCCGACGATCTCCCCGGATGCGATGTTCATGATGGGCTGGAAGTCGAGGTCGAATTCCTGGCGCGGCAGCGCGGTCTCGAGGTCGATCTCCAGCGCACGCCGTGCCTGTACCATAGCGTCCATTCCGGGTTCGAAGAACCGATACTGATTGCGCCCTTCGCTCTTCGCCCGGTAAAGCGCCGTATCGGCGTTCCTCAGCAGCGTGTCGGCATCTCCACCGTCGTCGGGGAAAACCGCTATGCCCAGGCTGATGCCGATATGCATCTCGCGGCTCTTGTCGCGGAACGGTTTTCCTATTGTCTCGATGATGCGCTTCGCGAGTTTTTCAGCATTGGCAATGCCCTTGAAATTGAACTGGATGATGACGAATTCGTCACCGCCGAAGCGGGCAACGACGTCGTTTTCATTATGAAGGCAGCGCTGCAGCCGCTCGGCCACGCTCTTCAGCAGCCAGTCGCCGGCCGGATGTCCCCAAGTGTCGTTGACCGCCTTGAAGCGATCGAGATCGAGCGAGAAGATCGCCAGCGGCGTGGCCGCCGTGTCCTCCAGCGCAAGGTCGAGCCGTTCGCGAAACATCGAGCGGTTGGGCAGTCCGGTCAGCATGTCGTGATGCGCAAGATGGGTCATGCGCTCTTCGGTACGGCGGCGCTCCGTAACATCGTCAAAGGTCGCCACCCAACCGCCGCCGTTCATCGGCTGGCGGGTGACCAGAACCGTCCTGCCGTCTGTAAGATGCCGATAGGCCGAATGCATTTTTTTCGCCACCAGGCAGGCCTCGGTCTTGGCGACTTCGCTGTCGACATCGATCTTCGTATAGATGCCGAGTTCCAGCAATCGTTCGAGCGCGTCGCGGTGCGTCGTTCCAAGCGGGAAGTCCGCCGCGGTGACGTTGTAGAGTTCTAGGAAACGCCCGTTGCGCACGATCATCTTGCCGTCGGCGTCATACATCAGCAGGCCTTGCGACATATTGGCGAGCGCTGCGTCGAAGCGGCGGTGCTGCTCTTTGAGGTCCTCTTGCGCGCGGCGCTGCTCAGTGATGTCCTCATAGATCGAGACCCAGCCGCCCAGAGCCAGAGGGCGGTGCGAGATGCTGACGATGCGGCCGTCCGACAGTGTTTCTTCGTAGGTCGAGGGCTTTGCCTGATCGATATAGGGTTTGCGGATGGCGTAGAGTTCGTCGGCGGTTTGCGAGGCGATGCCGATATCGACGCTGTGGCGCAGAATGTCGAGGAACCGGATGCCGGGCCTTATCACCCTGGTGTCGAGGCAAAAGATGTTTAGGTAGTTGCCGTTGCAGATGATCATCCGCTCGTCGGCGTCGAACATGCACAGGCCGTGCGACATGTTCTCGACCGCAGCCGAAAAGCGTTGGTTCTGCTCGCGCAGTTCGTCTTCCATGTGGCGGGAGCAGTCCATGCCTTCGGCCTCCCGTTTCGGGTTGGTCGAACCATCCTTGGCATCAGCGACGGGCATGAGCGCGCCTGCGGACCGTGATCGAACGCGCTATTGTGGCCGCCGCCGGTTAATTTAGCGTTTTTAGTCGATTGCGGTCGCCGAAACCTGGTGTCGCGATGTCTCGATCGCGGAAAACCGCTTCAGGAACGCATTTTGCGCCCAGGTCACCGAGCGTGGCGTGAAATCGAAGCGGTCGGCATTGAAGCCGCGCGGACGGCCGAAGAACTCGGTCGCCTCGGCGGTCGAAAAGCCGGCGAGCAGCGTTGCCTCGAAATAGGCGGCGATCTGGTCGGCGCGCTTGATCTCCTTGCGCAGCGCAGCACCCGGTTCCGGCAGCGAGAAGCGCAGATGGATGGCGCGTTGCAGCCGCAACTCACAATCCTTGTAGCTGCCGCCCATTACCGATTTGAACGGTGAGATCATGTCGCCGATGACATATTCGGGGGCGTCGTGCAGAAGAGCCGCCAGCCGGGCGTCGGCCGAAGCCTCGGGTACCAGGTCGCGGAACAGCGCTTCGACCAGCAGCGAGTGCTGGGCGACCGAAAAGGCATGCTCACCGCTGGTCTGGCCGTTCCAGCGGGCAACGCGGGCGAGCCCATGCGCAATGTCTGAAATCTCGATGTCGAGCGGCGAGGGATCGAGCAGGTCGAGCCGGCGGCCCGAGAGCATGCGCTGCCACGCGCGTGCCGGCGCGCCGACGCGGTCGGCAGCCATCAGGCCTCCTCCGCGCTGACGGCTTCCTGCGGGAAGGCGAATTTTGCCCAGACCGGGATGGCGAGTGAAACGGTGGCGTCACCGGCCATGATCGGCTGGCCGGCGTCGAGCGCCGCCTTGACCCGGTCGATGCGTGCAATGGCCAGACCGGTCGTGCCGGTGGTCGAGCCGAGCGTGCCAACCGGCCGGCCTGCAACGGTTAGCTCGGTGCCCGGCGCGGGCAGGGGCCCGTCGGCCGACACAATCAGCACACGCCGCCTGGCCGTGCCGCGATGCTGCATGCGCGAGACGACCTCCTGGCCGACATAGCAGCCCTTCTTGAAGCCGACGCCACCGGTTTCGTCCAGCAGCACGTCGTGGGGGAAGGCGTCTCCGAGTTGGTAGTCGCTGCCGCTTTCGGCAATGCCGCCGGCAATGCGGAAGGCTTGCCACGCGGCAAGATCGCTGCGCTCATCTGTTTCGCCATAGGAACGCGTGACGGCACCCTTCGGAAAGCGTGTGTCGGCGGCTGCCGTTGAATCAGATTGTGAGGGTGTTGATTCATGTCCCCATGCGACGGTGACAAATGCCTGATCGGATTTGGCAATCTCGACCTTGGCGCGCAGTTTGTAGAGCGTCAGCCGGCGTATGAAATCGTCCGCTATGTCGGCACGGCATTCGAGCCGGAATGCATTCTCGCCGGTGCGCGAGATCAGGAAATCGAACAGGATCTTGCCTTGCGGCGTCAGCAGCGCACCGGGCTTGGCTTCGCCGGGAGCCAGAATGTCGAGATCGGTGGTCACGATGTTTTGCAAAAAATGCTCGGCATCCGGACCTGATACGGAAATGAGGGCGCGGTCTTTGAGCTGGGCAAAGGGCATGGGCGGAAAAGCAACCTGATCTTGCAAAACGGTCGGCCTTTACGTAAGCCGCTGGCACTCCCCCCGCAAGAGAGCATGGCCATGATCTACGACCTCATCCTGACAGGCGGCACCGTGGTCAACCACGACGGCGAAGGGGCTCGCGACATCGGCGTGAAGGGCGGGCGCATCGCCGCCATCGGCGATCTCCGCCAGGCCTCGGCCGGCGAGACGATCGACTGCCGCGGCCTGCATATCCTGCCGGGTGTCATCGACAGCCAGGTGCACTTTCGCGAGCCGGGACTGGAGCACAAGGAAGATTTGGAAACGGGTTCGCGCGCGGCCGTGCTTGGCGGCGTCACCGCCGTGTTCGAGATGCCCAACACCAATCCGCTGACCACCAGCGAGGCAGCGCTTGCCGACAAGGTCCGGCGCGGCACGGATCGCATGCATTGCGATTTCGCCTTCTGGGTCGGCGGTACCCGCGAAAACGCCGGGGATGTCGGCGAGCTTGAGCGGCTGCCGGGCGCTGCCGGGATCAAGGTTTTCATGGGCTCGTCCACTGGCGACCTGTTGGTCGAGGATGACGAGGGCGTGGCGTCGATCCTGAGAAACACGCGCCGGCGCGCCGCCTTTCATTCGGAAGACGAATTCCGGCTGCGCGAGCGCCTTGGCGAACGCATCGAGGGCGATCCTTCATCGCACCCGGTCTGGCGCGACGAAATCGCCGCCTTGCGCTGTACCGAACGGCTGGTACGCATCGCGCGAAACGCCCGTGCCCGCATCCATGTCCTCCACATCTCGACGGCCGAGGAGATCTTGTTCCTCGAACAACACAAGGATGTCGCGACCTGCGAGGCAACGCCGCATCATTTGACGCTGAGCGCCGACGACTATGCACGGCTTGGCACGCTGATCCAGATGAACCCGCCGGTGCGCGCCGCCCGCCATCGCGACGGCGTCTGGCACGGCATTGCGCAAGGCGTCGTCGACGTGCTCGGCTCCGACCATGCGCCGCACACGCTGGCCGAGAAGGCCAAGCCGTATCCGGCCTCACCGTCGGGAATGACCGGCGTGCAGACGCTGGTGCCGATCATGCTCGACCACGTCAATGCCGGTCGGCTGACCTTGCAGCGCTTCGTCGACCTGTCCAGTCATGGCCCGCAGCGCATCTTCGGCATGGCCAGGAAAGGCCGCATCGCCGCCGGCTATGACGCCGACTTCACCATCGTCGACATGATGCGGCGCGAGATAATCACCAATGCGCAGGCCGGCTCGAAAGCCGGCTGGACGCCTTATGATGGCAGGGAAGTGACGGGCTGGCCGGTCGGCACCGTCATTCGAGGCCGACGTGTCATGTGGGAGGGCGAAATCGTCACGCCAGGCCAGGGCAAAGCGGTGGAGTTTTCCGAGGCATTGCCCGTCTAGGCCCCCGGATCTCTGCAAGGGCAGAGGCAGAAAGCTCAATCCCCGGCGACGAAGAACGACCACTGTCCGGCAGGCGTGATGCCGACACGGTAGAAGATATAGGCGCCGAACTGCTTCATGTCATTGAAATCGCCGGCGGTGACGATCTTGAAGAGCTCGACCCGCTGCTTGGCGTCCAGCTTGTCCAGCGGCAGGGCGAAGAAATACGGCCACACATAGAGTTCTTGTGGCGTGCCGGCATCGAGGTGGACGTAGCCGGCATTAAGCACCTCCTCCAGGATGGCCAGAATCTCCTGGCCGTCTGGGTCGCCGGAGAGGCCCTTGAGGAAGGCGATGGCGTCGCCGTCTATGTCGGTCAGCGATATCTGTGTCATGCTCTCGCCCGTGCCGATCAACGGCCGCAGCTTTTCGATATCGCCGCCCTTGCAGGCTTCGACGATCAGATCGTGCATGCGCCGCACCGGTTCCGGCAGCTTGCCGAGATCGTAGACGACCTCGGGCACCGGCGTTTCCGGATCGACGCGCGGTCTGGTCACGCCGCCATCCGCCGGACTGTCCGGCTCGGCTTCGGCAGGAGCAGTCGGCTGGCTGGCCGGCGGCGGTGTTCCGACCGGATTGGGCATTGGCACGGCGCTTCCGGGGGACAACATGTCGTCGTCGGCCGGCGGCGTGACTGTCGGGGGGAGCTCTTCGCGCTTGATTTCGCTCAGCGCATACACGGGGCTGCTCGCGAGACACACAAGCAGGGGAATCGCGGCACAGCAAGCGGCGAAGGAGATGCGAAGGATCAAGCCACGCGGCTTGCCTGACATCGAAAAACTCACTGCCCGTTTCTCCCTGCTTCCGGGCATGACGCCCGAGCGGCATGTTGCCGTCAAAGAACCGGATGTCGGTTCAGTGCCGCAGCCGTTCAGGTTCGAAGGCGCCAGCAATCACCTTTTCACGCATACGGTCGAGCAGGGCAAGGGCCGAGGTCTCGCCATTGGCACGCAACATCTCGCCGAAGGCTGTTTCGAGCGCTGCTTCGGCGATGATCTCGGGCTCTATCCCGGCGGAGAGACCTTCCGCCCAGGCCTCGCTGTGGCTTTCCACGGCGGTCAGGCGTTTTTCTTCCCTGACCAGCGCGTCGATGTCGTTGACACCATGTTCCATAAGCGAATGTCCACCCTTTCAAGCTGCGATCCATCGATGTGGATCAGGCCTGATCTGTTCATTTCACACGCAGGGACAATTAAGTATTTGTAAATACGACATTTTTTTGATCGTCTTTTACAAAGCCCAATTGCCTTGTGCGAAGCTGCGTTCAGCTCGAGTCAAACTTAGCCGATTGGGGCGGCCTGCGGGGCGAAAACCTTCAGTTTGAGTTAATTCCGCTTTCGCGCGGTAAGGTTTCGTTAATACTGTTGCAGAAGTGCAACATGAGGATTGCACCAAGATATCGCCTGGCACAAGCCGATATATCCGCTATGCCCAGCAATGATCCGGATAGTTGTTGATGAGCGAGTGCCTAGTTGCCGTAACGCGAGGCAATATCGCGAGACAGCGTCTCGCCTTCCTTCATGTAGCGGCTGATCGCTTCGGTCGCCGAGGGCGTGCACCTCGTATAGGTGCCGCCGAAGGAGCGGTAGCCGCGATTGAAGCTGGCAATGAAGCGGGCGCGCCGCTCGGCGTCCGGATTTTCCGAATCGAGCAGTTTTGTCATCTCGACACGCCACTGGTCGCCCTTCTCGCCGCACAGATTGCGCAGGAAATGCAGCGAGCCCAGAACCTCCGCCAGCCGCATCAACCCAGGCTCGAACGGCGATTCGGCGCTGAGCGCGGGCCGTATCGAAACGGTCGCACCGACCGCGAGACACACGGCGAGGAGCATGGACGGACGGTTCATAAGCCTTCTCTACCCAACGGCGTGGCTCTGCCAAACAGGATAAGTCTTTGTGGCGAAACAATTTGTCGCCTGCAAGGCGGTTTCAGGGCTTCGGCCCGTCGTCTCCGTCCGGGTCCAACAAGTCCTCGGCCACGGCGAACACCGAGCCGGCGAGCGGCAATGCCGCCATCTCGCTGAGCGTATAGAAGGCCGCCGTCTCTGCATCGTCGCTGGCTACGGCCTCGCCGCCGGCATAGGCGGCGCCGAACACCGTGAGGAGATAATCGACCGGGTGGCTGTCATCCCTGCCGTCGATGTGGATTTCCCGCAGCGGGCGGTAATCGGTGGCCCGCAAGCCGGTCTCTTCCAACAGTTCGCGGACCGCGGCCTGTTCCAGCGTCTCACCGGCTTCGACCTTGCCACCCGGAAAGGCATAGAGCCCTTGCGAGGGTTGCCGGGCTCGCTTGACCAGAAGCACGGTGTCTGCCCGCACGACGGCGACCGAGACTGCCGGAAGTGTTTTGCGCGCTTCGTTCATGGGTTCCCGATCAGGCGTGTAGGCAGGTCTGTTGTGGATCGCCCAGCATGGGCAAGCTTTAGCGGTTGCGCAACGCCGGTTGCATAGCCACTTTCAAGCTGAACCATTCGAAGGACGCCAATCGACCATGTGCGGACGTTTTGCCTTGACCGCGACGCCGGACCAGACTGCCGCCTTGCTAGGTTTGGCTGAACTGGAGGATTTCCCGGCGCGCTACAACATCGCACCAACCCAACCGATCCTGATGGCGGTCGCCGGCCCCCCGCAGGCGCCGGGCTCCAATCTGCCGGACCGGCAGCCGATGCTGGTGCGCTGGGGGCTGATTCCGACCTGGGTCAAGGATACCAGGGAATTTCCGCTGCTGTTCAACGCGCGCTCTGAAGGCGCAGCTGAGAAGGCCTCGTTCAAAGCCGCCATGCGCCATCGCCGCGCGCTGGTGCCGGCGTCGGGTTTTTACGAGTGGCGGCAAACTGGTGGCAAGAAGGGGCAGCCCTACTGGATCAGGCCTAGGCATGGCGGGTTGCTCGCCTTTGCCGGCTTGATCGAGACCTATGCCGAGCCGGGCGGTTCGGAAATGGACACCGGCGCTATCTTGACCGTCAACGCCAATGCCGACATCGCCCATATTCACGACCGCATGCCGGTGGTGATCGATCCCAGGGATTTCGCCCGCTGGCTGGATTGCCGCACGCTCGAGCCGCGCGATGTCGCCGACCTGTTGCGGCCGGCACAGCCTGATTTCTTCGAGGCAATTCCCGTCTCCGACCTCGTCAACAAGGTCGTCAACACCGGACCGGAGATCCAGGAGCGGGGCGAGATCGGGCCGGAGCCCGAAAAAGTCAAGCGCCAGAAGCCCGGCGCGGACGACAGTCAGCTGACGTTGTTTTAGCTGAGCTGTTCTTCAGGGCCGCATGTCAGCGCCCTCATGCCTGGCACCTTTGGCGCCAGCCACACACTGCTTCAGGCAGCGCGGGGCGATACGATCTTCTGCGCCGGCTTCTTCTTCTTCGCGGTGTGGAGAAGTGCGGCGACGATCGCGGCCGGGCCTATGGCGCGATAGTGGTTGGCCAGCGCCGGTTGCTTGGCGCGATTGGATTCCTGCTTGCTTCGGAGCATGTCTCTCTTCCCAGGTAACATTTTCGTGTCTGCGTTTGATGGCCGATTCTGACCAAATCGTGACGCCTGCTGATCTAGCCGGCGAATGTTTCATGACTGTGCCGACATGTTTAATAAAATGTTTTAGTGGCTCATTACCTGTGATCCAGCGACGTTTTTGCCGAAACTAGCGACTTGACGGCAACACTCGCCAAGGCGATAAAGCCGCCCATGAAAACGTCTTTCGCCATTTGTGGCATTTGCATTATTGGCTAGCCTCGCGCTGGTCCGGACGTTTTCGCCTCATCTTTCCCCAGATTGGACAAACGCCCCGGCCAGCAGGCTGGAGCCTGATTTGCGTTTCGCGCGGGGCTGGCTTCGTCACATTGAGTTCTGAACCGGGAAGGCACGAATGTCCGACGCATCGCAGGGCCTGCGCCTCTACAACACGCTGACGCGGACGAAAGAGGATTTCGTCCCGATCGATCCAGACAATGTGCGCATGTATGTCTGCGGTCCGACCGTCTACGACTTTGCCCATATCGGCAATGCCAGACCGGTGATCGTCTTCGACGTGCTGTTCCGCCTGCTGCGCCAAGTCTATGGCGAGGCGCACGTCACCTATGTGCGCAACATCACCGACGTCGACGACAAGATCAACGCGCGCGCGCTGCGTGATTTCGGCGGCGAGATCGCTTCAGGCACGCTCTCGCTCAACGAGGCGATCAGGCGCGTCACGGAAAAGACAGCCGACCAGTTCCACAGCGACGTGGCGGTTCTCGGCTGCCTGGAGCCGACGGTCGAGCCGCGCGCCACCGAATTCGTCGAGCCCCGCGCCGACGGCAAAGTCGACATGATCACCTTGATTCAAAGCCTGATCGAACGCGGCCATGCCTATGTTGCCGCGGGCGAAGTCCTGTTCGATACGGCGTCGATGCCGGACTACGGCCAACTGTCGAAGCGCAATCTCGACGAGCAGCAGGCCGGTGCTCGCGTCGCCGTCGACGCGCACAAGAAAAATCCCGGCGATTTTGTCCTGTGGAAGTTGTCGTCGCCGGAGGAGCCTGGCTGGAATTCGCCATGGGGCAGGGGTCGGCCGGGCTGGCACATCGAATGCTCGGCAATGTCGGCCGCCTATCTCGGCGAGGTGTTCGACATCCATGGCGGCGGCCTCGACCTGATCTTCCCGCACCATGAGAACGAGATCGCTCAGTCGCGCTGCGCCCATGGCACGGACGTGATGGCCAACATCTGGATGCACAACGGCTTCCTGCAGGTCGAAGGTCAGAAAATGTCGAAAAGCGTCGGCAATTTCTATTCGATCAACGAACTGCTCGAGACCGAGACGTTTGGCGGCCGCAAATGGCCGGGCGAGGTCCTGCGGCTGGCGATGCTGATGACGCACTATCGCGAACCAATCGACTTTTCCGTGCGCAAGCTGGAAGAGGCCGAGAACACGCTGCGCAAATGGAAGCGGGCGGCCGACCTTGCGCCGGCCGCCGCAGGACTGCTGCCCGTGCAGGTCGTCGATGCCTTGTCGGACGATCTCGCAACCTATGCCGCCTTCCAGGTCTTGACGCAGTTGGCTGGCGAGGCAGCGGACGGCAACGATGCGGCGGCTGCGCTGAAGGCGTCGCTGCTGTTCCTCGGCTTCGATGTCGCGTCGGCGACGGTTGATGAAGACCACGTCGCCAAGGCCATCGCTAAGCGTATCGCATTCATCGCCGCCAAGAACTGGGCCGAGGCCGACCGCATCCGCGACGAACTGCTGGCGCAAGGTGTACAGTTGAAGGACGGCAAGGATCCGGTCAACGGCGAGCGAGTGACGACGTGGGAGGTCAAGCGGTGAGGGTGGCGCGAAACACCTTTACAAGTTTGGCGGAGGCGCTGGTGACAGCCGATCTCCCCCCTTGCGGGGGAGATGTCCGGCAGGACAGAGGGGGGGGTGAAGGAACGCCATCGTTTCTGTTTGCCTACCCTCGTTTCGACCGTTTCCTGAGAAGGCAGCGGTCTCCAATTGATAAGCGGGCGGGACAGCACCCCCCTCTGCCCTGCCGGGCATCTCCCCCGCAAGGGGGGAGATCAGCCCTCGTCGCCGATTTCGCTAATCACCGGCGAAGGGGTGTTTGATGGGACACGATCTCGTTCCGCAACGACACCGCCGGAATGCAAAATCCATGCGTCGGGTCATGACCGATGCGGAGTTGGAACTTTGGAATGAGTTGCGTGCTCACCGGCTTATGGGGATGAGCTTTCGACGGCAGGTGCCGATCGGACCTTATATCGTTGACTTTGCTTGCTCGGCCTATCGTGTCATCGTCGAGGTAGACGGCAGCCAGCATGCGGATAGCGAAAATCTACAACAAGACGAGACACGCAGCGCATATTTTAAGAGCAGTGGCTGGACCATCCTGCGCTTCTGGAACGACGACGTCATTCGCGATATCGACAATGTCTGCCAGCACATCGTCATCGAGGCCGGCCTGGCCGCTGCCGAAGTGCCGGGGATCGAACCAGCAAAGGAGTCCGTTCCATGATCGACCATCTTGGCATTACCGTTGCCGATTTCGATGCTTCGAAGGCGTTCTATGACAAGGCGATGGCGCCGCTTGGTGCAGCGCTCCTCTACATGGTGCCGCTGGAATACACCGGCGGCGCCAAGGTCGGCGGCTATGGGCGTGACCGGCCGGTGTTCTGGCTGAGTTCGGCCAAGGACAAGCCCAGGGATCACCAGCACGTCGCCTTCACGGCGCGCAGCCGCGCCGAGGTCGATGCCTTCCACGCAGCGGCACTTGCTGCCGGTGGCAAGGACAATGGCGGGCCGGGCCTGCGCCGGCATTATCACCCGAACTACTATGGCGCCTTCGTCTTCGATCCCGACGGCAACAATGTCGAAGCCGTCTGCCATGCGCCGGAGTGAGCCGAGATGAGCCTCGACAACCGGCCGATCTACACCGGCGGCTGCCAGTGCGGCGCGGTGCGCTTTCGCGTTGAAGGCGCGCTCGGCGACGCTTCGGTCTGCCATTGCCGCATGTGCCAGAAGGCGTTCGGCTCGTTCTATGCGCCGCTGGTTTCGGTGCGTGGCGCCCGGCTCGACTGGACGCGCGGCGAGCCGAAATATTTCCGCTCGTCCAACCATGTCGATCGCGGCTTCTGCCCTGATTGTGGCACGCCACTGACCTTCACCGCGCCGGATGGTGTTGGCCTCGCCATCGGCGCGTTCGACAATCCGGCGGAGATCGTGCCGCTGATCCAATGGGGTGTCGAGGCAAAGCTGCCTTATGTCGATACGATCCCGCGATTGCCGGGCGAGGAGACGATGGCCGACGTGTCGTCGGCCTCTTATCTGGCGGATCTCGTCTCCTATCAGCATCCGGACCACGACACCGAACAATGGCCGCCAAAGGAAAGATCATGACCGAGACAGTAAGAACCGGCGGCTGCCAGTGTGGCGCCGTGCGTTTCCGCATTCATGGAGCGCTCGGCCGTCCGTCGATCTGCCATTGCCGGATGTGCCAGAAGCAGTTCGGCTCGTTCTTCGGTGCACTGGTCACGGTGCCCAGGGACGGCGTCGAATGGACCCATGAAGAGCCGAGCTATTTCCAGTCGTCGGTCAATATCGATCGTGGTTTCTGCGCGCGCTGCGGCACGCCGCTGACATATCGGCAGCCCGGCGGACTGGAAATCGCCATCGGTGCCTTCGACGACCGTTCGGATCTGGCACCGCAGATCCAGGTCAACTATGCCGCGCGGCTGCCATGGGTGGAGACGATCTTCGATCAGCCCGTCCACCAGGATCCTGATTATTACAACAGGCAGGAATCCATCATCTCCTTCCAGCACCCAGACCATGAAACAGCGGACTGGCCGACCAAAGGTTTGCAGCTATGAGCAGTCAATTGCGTACGCTTTATCCCGAGATCGAGGCCTTCGAGTCCGGCATGCTCGATGTCAGCGACGGCCATCAGGTCTACTGGGAGCGTTCCGGCACCAAAGGCGCCAAGCCGGCGGTGTTCCTGCATGGCGGACCGGGCGGCACCATTTCACCAAAACACCGGCGGCTGTTCGACCCGAAGCTTTACGATGTCATTCTGTTCGACCAGCGCGGCTGCGGAAAATCGACGCCCAACGCCTCGCTCGAAGCCAATACGACCTGGCACCTGGTCGCCGACATCGAACGCCTGCGCGAAATGGCCGGCTTCGACAAATGGCTGGTGTTCGGCGGCTCCTGGGGGTCGACGCTGGCGCTCGCCTATGCCGAAACGCACCCCGAACGCGTCAGTGAGTTGGTGGTACGCGGCATCTACACGCTGACACGTGCGGAACTCGAATGGTACTATCAGTTCGGCGTCTCGGAAATGTTCCCGGACAAATGGGAGCGCTTTCTGGCGCCGATCCCGGAGGCCGAGCGCGGCGACATGATGGCTGCCTACCGCAAGCGGCTGGTCGGCACGGATCGCAAGGCGCAGATCGAAGCCGCCCGCGCCTGGAGTCTGTGGGAGGGCGAAACGATCACGCTGTTGCCGGAGCCGGAAACCAGTGGACCGTTCGGGCAGGACGACTATGCTGTCGCCTTCGCCCGCATCGAAAACCACTATTTCGTCCATGCCGGTTGGCTGGAAGAAGGACAATTGCTGCGCGATGCGCACAAGCTTGCCGATATTCCCGGCACCATCGTCCACGGCCGCTACGACATGCCGTGCCCGGCGCGCTATGCCTGGTCGCTGCACAAGGCGTGGCCGAAGGCGGATTGCCATCTGATCGAGGGCGCCGGTCATGCTTATTCGGAGCCGGGGATTTTGGATCAACTGATCCGGGCGACGGATCGGTTTGCAGGGAAGATATAGTCGATGCACGGCGATCCTTCACACCCCCCTCTGTCCTACCGGACATCTCCCCCGCAAGGGGGGAGATTGGATGTCGCCTTCGCTTTCGCCAATCGCCGACATTGCAGGACCAGCGCTATCGTCAAAGCTGCCGATCTCCCCCTTTGCGGGGGAGATGGCCGGCAGGCCAGAGGGGGGTGCTCAAGCACCTTGCTGTCATGAAAAAGGAAAGACTGTTCCTCTTCGACACCACCCTCCGCGATGGCCAGCAGACGCCGGGCATCGACTTCTCTATCGAAGACAAGATCGCTATCGCGAAACTGCTCGACGCTTTCGGCCTCGATTATGTCGAAGGTGGCTATCCCGGCGCCAATCCGACCGACACAGCCTTCTTCCAGGAGAAGCGCACGGCGCACGCCAAATTTGTCGCCTTCGGCATGACCAAGCGGGCAGGGGTGTCGGCGTCCAACGATCCCGGCCTTGCGTCACTCGTGCAATCCAAGTCGGATGCCATCTGCTTCGTCGCCAAGAGTTGGGACTACCATGTCCGTGTCGCGCTCGGCTGCACCAATGAGGAGAACCTCGACGCCATCAAGGCCTCCGTCGAGGCGGCGATCGCCGCCGGCAAGGAGGCGTTGGTCGATTGCGAGCATTTTTTCGACGGCTTCAAGGCCAATCCCGATTATGCGCTGGCCTGCGCCAGGACCGCCTGTGATGCCGGCGCGCGCTGGGTGGTGCTGTGCGACACCAATGGTGGCACGCAACCCTCGGAAGTCCGCGCCATCGTCGAGAAGGTTATTTCATCAGGTATTTCAGGCGATCATCTCGGCATCCATGCCCATGACGACACCGGCCAGGCAGTGGCGAATTCCCTCGCCGCTGTCGAGGCCGGCGTGCGCCAGATCCAGGGCACGCTCAACGGCATCGGCGAGCGCTGCGGCAACGCCAATTTGATCTCGATCGTGCCGACGCTGGCGTTGAAACCGGCCTTCGCCGATCGTTTCGAGACGGGCATTTCGGCTGAGGCGCTGACCGGCATTTCGCGCCTGTCCCGCGCCTTCGACGAACTCCTGAACCGCGCCCCGGAAGCGCAAGCGCCCTATGTCGGGGCCTCTGCTTTCGCCACCAAGGCGGGCATCCATGCCTCCGCGCTGGCCAAGGAGCCGGCGACCTATGAGCATGTGCCCCCGGAAACGGTCGGCAACCGCCGCCGCGTCATGGTTTCGGACCAGGGCGGCAAGGCCAATTTCCTCGCCGAGTTGAGGCGGCGCGGCATCGACGTGCCGAAAGACGATCACCGGCTCGACGCGCTGATATCAGTGGTCAAGGAGCGCGAGGCCGAGGGCTATGCCTATGAGGGCGCCGATGCCAGCTTCGAGCTCCTGGCACGCAAGATGCTGCACGGCCTGCCGGAGTTCTTCAACGTCACCTCGTTCCGCTGCATGGTCGAGCGCCGCTTCGACGCCAACGGCCAGCTGAAGACGGTCTCCGAAGCGATCGTCAAGGTGGTGGTCGACGGCGAGGAGAAGATGTCGGTGGCCGAGGGGCATGGCCCGGTCAACGCACTCGACATCGCGCTGCGCAAGGACCTTGGCAAGTTCCAGAGCGAGATCGCCGACATGGAACTGGCCGACTTCAAGGTGCGTATCCTCAATGGCGGCACCGAGGCGATCACCCGCGTTCTGATCGAATCGCATGACGGCACCGGCGCGCGCTGGTGGACGGTCGGCGTTTCCGAAAACATCATCGACGCCTCGTTCCAAGCGCTGATGGATTCCATCGTCTACAAGCTGATGAAGAACCGCGAGATGGCCGGACTGGTGGCCGCCGAATAGGGTTGAACCATCAGCGAAAGTCCATTGATCCATCAGAACTTTGCGATGGTCTTGCCAAGGTGGCTGGGCCATAGCGTTGGCCCATGGCCACTGAAACAATCACCCTGGATGCGGATTCCAAGGCCCGTCGCGGCTTCCTGCTGGCACTGGGGGCCTATCTGCTATGGGGGCTGCTGCCTTTTTACATGAAGGCGGTCGCTCATCTGCCGCTCGCCGAGGTCATTGCCCATCGCATCGTCTGGTCGGTGCCGATTGCCGCCGCCGTTCTGGTTTGGGCCGGCCGTACGGCGGATTTCAAGGCGGCGCTGCGTTCGCCGCGCACCATCGCCATGGCCGCGCTGACGGCGGCGCTGATCTCGGTCAACTGGGGCATCTATGTCTGGGCGATCGCCGTCGACCGCACCGTCGAAACCGCGCTCGGCTACTACATCAACCCGCTGGTCAGCGTCGTCGTCGGCGCGCTGCTGCTTGGCGAGCGCCTCGACCGGCTGCAGATCGCGGCGGTGGTGCTGGCGGCCGTCGCGGTCGCGGTGCTGACCATCGAGGGCGGCAAGCTGCCCTGGGTGTCGCTGGCGTTGGCTTTTTCCTTCGCCGCCTACGGCTTCTTCCGCAAGACGCTGCCGATCGGACCGAGCCAGGGATTTTTGCTCGAAGTGCTTCTGCTGTCGGTGCCGGCACTTGGCTACATCGTTTATCTCATCGCGACCGGGCAGGACCACATCGTATCCAGCAGCGGTGCCGATAGGGCGCTGCTGATCGGCTGCGGTCCAGTCACGTCGATACCGCTGCTGCTGTTCGCCTTCGGCGCCAAGCTGCTGCGCCTGTCAACCATCGGCATCATGCAATATATCGCGCCGACCATGGTGTTCCTGATCGCCGTTCTGATCTTCGACGAGCCTTTCGGCACCACCCAGGCGATTGCGTTCGCGCTGATCTGGGCGGCCTTGGCGGTCTATTCCTGGTCGATGTTGACGACAGCGCGCCGCGCCGCGCCGCAGCCCGCACGGTAAGGAGTTTCGATGTACCTGCTGCATATCGCCAACAAGAACTATTCCTCATGGTCGCTGCGGCCCTGGGTGTTGATGCGCGCGCTGGATATCCCATTCGAGGAGCGGCTGACGCCATTCCCGACCGCATCGAGCTGGGAACTCTACCGGTCGTTTTCGCCCAGCGGCCGGGTGCCGTGCCTGATCGAGGACGGCTGGGCGGTCTGGGATTCGCTGGCCATCGTCGAATATCTGGCCGAACGCCACCATGGCGTGTGGCCCGTCGAAGCCAAGGCGCGCGCCTGGGCACGCTCGGCCGCCGCCGAGATGCATTCGAGCTTCACCGCATTGCGCGGGGCATGCCCGATGAGTTGCGGCGTGCGGGTAAAGCCGTTCCCGATGTCCGATGGGCTGAAGCAGGACCTTTTCCGCCTCGGTGACCTCTGGAATGATGGTCTTGCCCGTTTCGGCGGGCCGTTTCTGGCCGGCGCTCATTTCACCGCCGTCGACGCTTTCTTTGCTCCGGTGGCGTTCCGCGCCCAGTCCTATGGGCTCCCCTTCGAGGGTGCGGCTGCGGCTTATCCGGCGCAATTGCTTGCTCTACCGGCGATGCGCGAATGGTATGCGGCTGGCCTTGCCGAAATCTGGCGCGAGTCCGATCACGAAGCGGAAGTGGCCGCCGCCGGCACAGTCATCGAGGATCTTCGCGCCACGGCGTGATAGCCGCCGGCGGGTGCTACATCTGTCCGAGCCGCCTGACAAAGAGATAGGTCGCTCCCGCGATTACCATCGCTACCGCCGTCACCACCCAGAAGCCCATTGGCGTGTCGACCAGCGGCAGGCCGCCGACATTCATGCCGAACAGGCCGGAGATGATGGTCATCGGCAACAGCACCGCCGTCATCACCGACAGTACGTACAGCAGCCGGTTCGACTGCGTTGTCAGCTTGGCCATCAGCTCGTCTTGCAAAAGCCGGGCGCGGGCCTGCAACTGCTCGCCGTCATAGTGCAGCGTCTGCGCACGATGCGACAGCCGCGCCGCCATGTCGTTGATGGAATCCGGCAGGTCGTTGCGGTGCGAATGGTCGAGATGGCGAAACAGATTGGTCAGCGTCGCCATCTGCCGGTGGATCACCACCAGGTGCCGGCGCGCGTCGACCAGCGCCTGCCGCTCATTGTGCCATGCGTCGCAGACGATGCGATCCTCGATGCCGTCGAGACTGTCGCCAAGTGCCGCAAGTTCGGCCACCATGCCGTCGAACGACTGGCCGACGACCGCCTCGATCAGCGCGGCCGGCGAGCGGAATTTGCGCGATCCGTTCTCGATCGCCTTGCGGATGTTATCGACAGACTGCAGCGGCTGCTTGCGGGCGCCGACCAGCATGGTGTCGTTGAGGGCGAAGCGGAAATGGCCAAGTCCGCCCGTTTCCGCCGAATAGTCATGGCGCAGATCCGGCAGGTCGCCATAGAGCCAGTCGTCCTCGAGGTCGATGTGGCAGCCATGGCTGGCGGACAGGAAAGCTTCACGCACCGGTGCCGGCAAAGCCTGATCGGTGCCGATCTCATGGCGAGCGCGCATGTCGGAAAGCTGGTAGCTGCGCCATGTCCAGTGCGCGGCGGCGGCGTCCCTGGTTCGCACGCCCTCAGCGGTGAAGTGATAGATGAAGAACAATCCGTGCTCGTCGGGCAGGTAGGGCGACAGGTCGGTGCCTTCCGGGGCGACAGTGATATCCATGGGGGCGGTGCCAGATGCATGTTCCGAAGATGGCACCGCACGGCGGCTGCCTGGCCTTGATTTCTAGCACGAGCGAACCCGGTTCCGTGTGACGGTTTCTTGACAGCCGATCACGGTCTGTCGATCACCTACGTCAATCCGGTGGTGACGGCCTTCGCCACCCCCGGATTGTGTCCCTGTCAGTGCTTCGGGCCGAAGCCGGGGTAGGGCTTTAGGGATACGATTGCGGCAATGTCCATCATGCCGGCCTTGACCAACGGCAAGGTGGCGAGGTGGGCGCGAACCTCTGCATCATCGGCTGCCTCGAACATCATGCCGCTGCCCGGGATGTCGCCTCGGTTCCACATCTGGCGTACCGCGCCTTCGGCATAGAGCGTGCGCCGCTGTTCGGCTTCGCCGGGTAGAAGCGGAGCGAAATCGGCATCGGCAAATTTTTCGGTGTTGCGGGTGAGAAGGGCAAAGAACTGCATGGCGGTCTCCTTTGGTTGGAATGGCCGAATTATCGCTCCCGCCGGTCAGACTGTCCAAGACTGGTTAGGCTAAAGTTGAGACCTGGGGGGACTGGAGCCCGGAGAAAAATGTTCGATCTGCGTCAGCTCCGCTATTTCGTCACCGTCGCCGAAACCGGCAATGTCGGGCGCGCCGCCGAAATGCTGCATATTTCTCAGTCGCCACTCAGCCGGCAGATCATCCAGCTCGAGGAGCAACTCGGCGTCGCTTTGTTCGAACGGGCAAAAAGCAGCGGGTCCACCTCAACGCCGAGGGCCGCGCCTTCCTCGTCGAAGCCCGCGCGCTGCTGTCCAATGCGCGACGTTTGGAGCAGTTCGGCCGCAACCTGGCCAGCGGCGCCGTCGGCCGGCTCGCCATCGGCTATGTCGAAGGCGCCGTTCATGCCGGGCTTGTCGCTGGGATGCTGCGCCAGTTCCGTCGCGACCGGCCGGATTTCCACCTGCAGCTGAGAAGCCTGCGTTCGGCGGCGCAGTTGGAAGGGCTACGGCAGCGGTCGCTGGATCTGGGCTTTGTCTACTCGCCGCCAGCCGATGATGACCCGGATGTCGCCGCGATAGCGCTGCGGCATGAGCCGCTGGTGCTGGCGATCCCCGAAGATGATCCGCTTGCTGAAGTGCCAGAGATTGGGCCCGACCACCTTGACGGTCGCACCTGGATCACCGTCGTGCGCCAGCCGGACGACACCAATCGCGGCCAGTTCCTTGCCGCCTGCGCCAAGGCCGGCTTTCTGCCCGACATCGCCTATGAGACGGCGGACCCGCTGACCTCGCTCGGCCTTGTCAGCGCCGGTCTCGGCCTTGCGACGGTGCAAGCCAGCCTGCGTGTCGCTGCGCCGCCGCGGATCGTATTTCGCGACCTGCCGTGGTTCGACCGCACGGTCTCCATCTATCTCGCCTGGCGGCGTCATGACCGACGGGCGGTGATTGCCGATTTGCGGCAGGCAGCTGAGGAATAGGGGAATAGGGGAATAGGGGAATAGGGGAATAGGGGAATAGGGGAATAGGGGAATAGGGGAATAGGGGAATAGGGGAATAGGGGGCGCCGTTCCCAGGCACTTCACATATTCCCCTACTGCCTTACTCCCGTATTCCCCTACATCTTGTCTATCACCGACTGCACGCCCTCGGTCGGGGCGTCTACGGAGGATCCAGCCACCATGATGGCGGCGACGATCGCTTCGGGGTCGTCGACAACCAGCGGCTTGACCCGTTGCGCGGTGTGGATGAAGCCCTCAGCGGCCATGTGATCGAGCAGCGTCAGCATCGGATCCCAGAATCCTCCGACATTGCCGAAGACGATCGGTTTGCGATGATGGCCAAGCTGCGCCCAGGTCATCACCTCGACGATCTCCTCGACCGTGCCGATGCCCCCCGGCAGCGCCACAAAGGCGTCGGATTTCTCGAACATCTTGTGTTTGCGCTCGTGCATGTTGTCGGTGATCAGCAACTCGTCGAGCCGGTCAAGCGCGGTTTCGGTTGCCTCCCTGTTGATCAGGAAGCGCGGAATGATGCCCGTCACCTTGCCGCCGGCGCGCAAAGCGCCTTCGGCGACAGCGCCCATGATGCCTTTGGTGCCGCCGCCATAGACCAGCCGCATTCCTGCTTTGGCAATCGAGCGTCCGAGCAGGTTTCCGGCCTTGATATAGATTTCATCACGGCCCGGAGACGAGCCGCAATAGACGCAGACGGATCGAATCGTGTTCATGCCGATGATTGGTGATTGGGTCTGAAAGCGTGGTCAAGCCCCAAGGGTCAACAAGCCCGGGCTTTTTCTTGTCGGCCCGTTTTTCTTGTCGGCATTGGCAAAACAAGCTAGACCGGCGTTAGGTGGCTAAGGGGTAGGGAAATATGGCAATTAATCCACTGAAGGCGTTCCTGTTCGCGGCGGGTGGGACCGTTGCTGCCGCGGGAACCGCCTATGTATCGGGCGCACTCGACCCGTATCTCAATCCCACGCCGCCGGCGCAAGTGGCGGCGCAGACGTCGCCCGCAGCGCCAAAATCGGCCGATCCCGGCACCGAAGCGCGGCTGCCCGCCGCGGAGGTCCCCGCGGCGCCCGCCGCGGTGCCCCAGGCAACGGCACCGGCCGCGGCGGCGCCGGCTGCGGCCGGTCCCGTCGCACCGTCCTTTGACGTCGTGCGCGTCGAGGGCAATGGCTCGATCGTCGTTGCCGGCAATGCAGCGCCCAACGCAAGGGTCGAGATCCTCAACGGCACGACCGTGCTTGGCTCGACGGTTGCCGGTCCCGATGGCGCATTTGTCATCGTGCTGGACGATCCGCTGAAGCCCGGCGACTATACAATCGCACTGCGCGCGACCACGGGCGATGTCGTCACCCCTTCGGTGCAGACCGCTGTCGTTTCGGTTCCCAAGGATGCCGCCGGCCAGGTGCTGGCAATGGTCGAGGAGCCGGGCAAACCGGCCGAACTGCTCACCGTTCCGGCGCCCGAAACAAAGCCGGCTGCTCCGGCCGCCGCGCCGGCTGCTCCCGCAGCCGAAGCGCCCGCAACTGCTCCGGCACCAGCCGCCCCGGCACCAGCCGTCGTAGAAGCAGCACCGGCTCCTGCCGTGGTAGAAGCAGCACCGGCTCCTGCAGCGCCGGCGACGCCGCCCGCTGCAGGCGTGACCGAGCCCAAGATCGTCGTCGAGGCGGTCGAGATCGACGGCAGCAAGATCTTTGTCGCCGGTCTCGCCGATGCCGGCCGCAAGGTGCGCGCCTATGCCAACGATATCCTGCTCGGTGATGCGCAAACTTCGACGGACGGTCATTTCCTGGTCGAGGCGACGCGCGACATTCCGGTCGGCAGCTACACAATTCGTGTCGACGGCCTCGATACCGACGGTGTGACAGTTGTGGCCCGCGCAGCCGTGCCGTTCGAGCGCGAGCCCGGCGAAGCGGTCGCCGCCGTGGCACCCTCGGCGCCGAAGCCCGTTCAGCCCAAGCCGGCCGCACCTGCCGCCGCCGAGGCGCCGGCCGCGGCCGGGACGGCCCCGGCCACGACGCCTGCTCCCGCCACCGAGGCTCCGGCCGTTGTGGCGGAGGCGACGCCGCCAAGCGATGTGCCCGAGACCGTGGCGCCCAAGCTCGAACATGCCGACGGCGCCGTCATCATCCGCCGCAACGATACGCTGTGGCGGATCTCGCGGCGCGTCTACGGCCATGGCGTACGCTTCTCGACCATCTACCTCGCCAACCAGGACCAGATCAGTGATCCCGACCGCATCTGGCCGGGGCAGGTGTTCAAGGTCCCGGAAAAGTCGAAGGAAGGCGAGGCAGCCGACCTCAAGACGATGGGCGAGCAGGCAACGACAGCGCCGGCCAAGACCAACTAGATCCAAGGCCGTCCAGGTCGAAATCTACTGGTGTGCTGAGCCGCTCAGGTGCAGTTTGAATCCGATCATGTTCGGATCCCCCAGGTCGGGGCGTAGTTTCATGCTCGGAATCAAATAGTCGCCGCCATTCTGCCGGCGATAGGGGATGGGTTGCGTGGTCGCGAGCGTTCTCATCCTCTCGCGCAGGCGCTCGGCGGTGGGTTCGAAGTCGGCTTCACCGAAGCGGTCGACGCTGTAGACGACGAATGGCGGAAGGACGTCGTAGCCCGGGTAGTAGAGGATCCCGTGGTTGATCGGGAACAGCAGATCATCAATTGGTCCGTTGACGCCGCGAGGGGCATAGTGCTCCTCCCAGCCGCCGGCGGTCACGATCAACATTGCGCGCTTGCCCATCAAGGTTCCCTCGCCGTAGCGGTCGCCCCATCGTTTGTCGCTATGTTCGCCCACGCCGTAAGCGAAGCCGTAGGCAAAGACCCTGTCGACCCAGCCCTTGAGGATCGCCGGCATGGCAAACCACCAGAGCGGAAATTGGAGAATCAGGGCATCCGCCCATAGCAGCTTTGCGATCTCGGCCTTGACGTCCTCTGTCAGCGCGTCGGCCTCGAAAGACTTTTTTGACGCTGCGGCAGGCATCAGCCGCGCGCCCGGCGCCAAAACCGGAAAGTCGGCCCGATCAACCGCTGATTTCCAACCCTGGGCGTAGAGGTCCGTCACCCGCACTTCGTGGCCTTGTGCCTCGAGTTCTCTGATGGCGACGTCGCGGAGCGCGCCGTTGAGCGAGCGGGATTCGGGATGTGCGAAGACAAGTAGGATTTTCATGCGGGGGACTCCGGGGATTGAAAAACTGGTCCCTTAGCTAGGCAATATCGACGCAATCCGCTATATATTCGTAATGCATAAGATTGTGCCGAATAGTGGATAAATCGGACATCACCCTCGAACGCATGCGCACCTTCGTTCGCGTCGCGGAACGGGGCAATCTGTCCTTGGTTGCCGGTGAACTGGGTATCGGACAATCGACGGTCACGCGGCATCTGCAGGAACTCGAAGAGGCAGTGGGTGCGCCTTTGCTCAGCAGGACCACCCGGCGGGTCACGCTGACCGACGAGGGCAGCCGCTACTATGCCAACAGCGTCCAGATCCTGCGCCTTGTCGAGCAGGCCGGCGACGAAGCGCGGGGCGCACGTGGCGCGCCGGCCGGCACCGTCCGGATATCCTGTACTGCCGCTTTCGGGGTCTTGCACACCAGCCGACTCATCTTCGACTTTCAGGACCGATATCCCGACATCGGCGTTGACCTCAGCCTCAGCGATGAGCGTGTCGACCTCGTCAGGGAAGGTGTCGACATCGCGCTTCGGTTGGGGCCGCTCACCGACAGCTCATTGAGGCTGCGGGCCCTCGGCCTGTCACGGCGCCTGCTCGTGGCATCGCCGGATTATCTGGCGCAGCGAGGCAGACCGGCTATCCCGTCGGATCTGTCTGGACATGAGGGTATCCGGATGTCGAACGTGGCGGGGAGTGAAACTCTTGCCTTGCAGGGCGCCGGAGGCGAGCGCCATATGGTGCCTTTCGCGGGGCGCCTGCGTGTCGACCATGGGCTTGCCGCGCGCGAGGCTTTGCTCGCGGGTCGAGGGGTCGCACCGGCTCACCGATGGCTTGTCGACGATCTTTTGGCGGCGGGCCTGCTCGAGACGATACTGGATGATTATTCACTGCCGTCCGCCCCTTTGAACATGCTGATCGTCCCGGAGCGCGCGGGCGTTGCAAGGGTCCGCCTGATGGTCGACTTCCTGGCTGAGCGGATTGCCGGCATCCCGGGGATCGAGAAGTCCAGTCCAAAGCGTTAGCCGCTATCTGCTCTGCCCAGAAGAGTAGCTTGCAGCAGCGTCGACCATCGTTTATCGCCGATGGACGATGAGCGAATCCCTAGCTGAAATAGGTATGCCTGGCTGCGCCCCGGACAGCCGAGCCGTTGCCACCCGGCTGGCAGCACTTTCGCACCCGGCTCGGATCGAAATCCTGAAATACCTGTCCGCAAGCAACTCCTGCTGCTGCCGCGAGGTTGTCGACCGTTTCGATCTGGCGCAGTCCACTGTGTCACAACATTTGAAGATACTGGTCGAAGCCGGGCTGGTCCGGTTCGAACCCGACCGTCAGCGCTCGCGCTACGAGGTCGATCGTGCCGCACTTGCCGATGTTTCCGCGTCGGTGGCCGCGCTCGTCAATTCCTGCTGCTCCGGCCGCTAGACCATGATCCCGAAAAGTGGAGCCCGGTTCTCGGACGAGATCATGGTCAAAAAGACATAAGAAGAAGGCACAAGAAATGGCCGAAAAAACCGTCTCCGACTCCTCGACCTTCAAGACGCTGCTCAATTTGTGGCCCTATATGTGGCCGGCGGATCGCGCCGATCTGAGAGCCCGGGTCACATGGGCGACGCTTCTGTTGGTCGTCGCCAAGCTGACGCTGGTCGCCGGTCCCTATTTTTTCAAATGGGCGACCGACGCGCTGGCCGGCGACGCCAAATCGGTGCCGCCGCTGCCGAGTTTTCTGCTGGCGCCGGTCATGCTGGTCGTTGCCTACAATGTCGTGCGCCTGGTGCAACTTGGCTTCAATCAATTGCGCGACGCCTTGTTTGCCCGTGTCGGCCAATACGCGGTGCGCCAGCTCGCCTTCCGCACCTTCGTCCACATGCACCAACTGTCGCTGCGCTTCCATCTCGAGCGCCGCACCGGCGGCCTGTCGCGCATCATCGAGCGCGGCACCAAGGGTATCGAGACGATCGTGCGCTTCATCATGCTCAACACGGCGCCGACCATCCTCGAATTCGCGCTGACCACCGGCATCTTCGCCTACACCTATGGCTGGAAATACGTAGTCGTCGTCGCGGTCACCGTCTGGGTCTATGTCTGGTTCACGGTCCGCGCCAGCGACTGGCGCATCTCGATCCGCCGCGACATGAACGACAGCGACACCGATGCCAACACCAAGGCAATCGACTCGTTGCTCAATTACGAGACGGTGAAATATTTCAACAATGGGGGCATGGAAGCCGAGCGCTTCGACCGCTCGATGGCACGCTACGAGGTCGCAGCGACCCGGATCTGGACCTCGCTCGGCTGGCTGAACTTCGGCCAAGGCATCATCTTTGGCCTCGGCACCGTCATCGTCATGTGCATGTCGGCGCTGGAAGTGCAGGCCGGCACGCAGACGGTCGGCGACTTCGTCTTCATCAATGCCATGCTGATGCAGCTGTCGGTGCCGCTCAATTTCATCGGCTTCATCTACCGCGAAATCCGCCAGGGGCTGACCGACATCGAGCAGATGTTCGACCTTCTGGATGTGCCGCAGGAGATCGTCGACAAGCCGGACGCGAAGCCACTTACTGTCAGCGCCGGCAAGGTCGAGTTCCGCGACGTGCATTTTTCCTATGACCCCAACCGCAAGATCCTGAAGGGCATCAGCTTCGAGGTGCCGGCCGGCAAGACCGTGGCCATTGTCGGGCCCTCGGGCGCCGGCAAGTCGACCATCTCGCGGCTTCTGTTCCGCTTCTACGACGTCCAGTCCGGCCAGGTGCTGATCGACGGCCAGGATATCAGGGACGTGACGCAGGAGAGCCTGCGCGGAGCGATCGGCATGGTGCCGCAGGACACCGTACTGTTCAACGACACCATCGCCTACAACATCCGCTATGGCCGCATCGGCGCCAGCGAGGAGGATATGCAGAAGGCCGCCGAACTCGCCCAGATCGGCCCGTTCATCGAGCGATTGCCTGACGGTTACAAGTCGATGGTCGGCGAACGCGGGCTAAAACTTTCGGGCGGCGAGAAGCAGCGCGTGGCGATCGCCCGCACCATCCTGAAGGCGCCGCCGATCCTGATGCTCGACGAAGCGACCTCGGCGCTCGACAGCCACACCGAACAGGAAATCCAGGCCGCGCTCGATCTGGTCAGCCGTGGCCGCACCACCATCGTCATCGCCCACCGCCTGTCGACGGTGATTACCGCTGATGAGATCATCGTGCTGCAGGACGGCCAGATCGCCGAGCGCGGCACCCATGCCGAGCTGATGCGCAAGCATGGCCTCTACGCCTCGATGTGGGACCGCCAGCGCGAGGCGACCGAGGCCGAGGAGCGCCTACGCATCGCCCGCGAGGGCGACGAGCTTGGCGTTGTCGTTCGTCGACGAACGTCGGAGGTGAATTGACACCGTTCCTTCTCCAACGAGGGGAAAAGAGAAAATTTCCGCTTGACCTCAACTTAAGTTGAGATCGTAGGCCGTTCTTGGAGCCCGCCAACTAGCGTGTTTAAAAAACGGAGCAATCGAATGAGCGAGACAAATCAGACTGTTGACGGGGGCAGCGTGTTCAGGGTGGACAAATTCGTCGTCCCGGCCGCCGCTCGCAAGGAGATACTCGCCAAGGTCCGGACGACGCATGAATTGCTGCGCCTGCAACAAGGCTTTGTGCAGGATTTCCTGCTCGAGCAATTCTCGGGCCCAGGCGAATTCAACCTCGTCACCATCGTCGAATGGGAGAGCCAGGCGGCCGTCGACAACGTCGTGCCGATCGTTAAGGCCGCGCACGAGCGCATCGCCTTCAACCCGCAGGAGACGATCGCCCGGCTCGGCGTTCGCGCCGACATCGCCAACTATCAGAGGGTTCCCGGGCTGTAGCAAGGCTGCTACCGCCAGCCGATGCCAGGTGCCGGCGCTTCGACGCTGAGCACCTGGCCGGTGCGGGCTTCAGAAGCCTTCGGATTTGGGATCATGGACGGGCAACCTTTTCCGGCGCCTTGAACCGTCGGTGTCCCGAATTCTGCCGACAACGACACCGACCTAGCAAGCGGATCGCGACCCCTGCCGGCGCACCCAATACGGCCTTCCCTATTGTTGCGTTGCGGCGAGGGGGGCTTTCGGCTATTGAGGCCGGACTTGAAACGGAGCCTGTTTATTACCGATGAGCCTTGTCGATACGGTCAAGAACGCGTTCGTACCGATCCATCGCGAGGGCTATCCCTTCATCGCAGCCTTTGGCGCGGCGACGCTTTTCCTCGGTTATTTCTCCTCGATCCTGTTCTGGATCGGTCTGATACTGACGGCCTGGTGCGTCTATTTCTTTCGCGATCCCGAGCGCGTCACGCCGGTCGACGACCGCCTGGTGGTCAGCCCGGCCGACGGCATCATCTCGGCGGTCGGACCCGCCGTGCCACCGCGCGAACTCGGCCTCGGCAATGCCGAGATGACCCGCATCTCGGTGTTCATGAACGTCTTTTCCTGCCATGTGAATCGCGCCCCGGTGCGCGGCCGTATTGCGAAAATCGAGCACCGGCCGGGCAAATTCCTCAATGCCGAACTCGACAAGGCCAGCACCGAGAACGAGCGCAACGGCCTGGTCATCGAGAGCCCCAATGGCACGGTCGCGGCCGTCCAGATCGCCGGCCTGGTGGCGCGCCGCATCGTCTGCTGGGCCCAGGCCGGCGGCTCGATCGGCACTGGCGAGCGTTTCGGCCTGATCCGCTTCGGCTCGCGTGTCGATGTGTTCCTGCCCCTGACCGCGACGCCGCGCGTTGCCGTCGGCCAGACGGCGGTTGGCGGCGAAACCGTGCTGGCCGAATTCGGCGGTGTTGCCGGCACGCCTCTTGTTCGGGTTTCCTGACCGGTGGGCACGCAATACAAAAAGTTCGAGGCTCATGCCAGCGGCGGTCCGCGCATCCGCGAAATCCCGATGCGCATGGTGCTGCCCAATCTGGTCACCGTGCTCGCCATTTGCGCCGGCCTGTCCGGCATCCGCTTCGGCTTCGAAGGCCGCTTCGAGCCGGCGGTGGTGATGGTGCTGCTTGCAGCCTTCCTCGACGGCATCGACGGCCGCTTGGCGCGGATGTTGAAGGCGACCTCCAAATTCGGCGCGCAGATGGATTCGCTGGCCGACATCGTCAATTTCGGCGTGGCGCCGGCTCTGGTGCTCTATGCCTTCCTGCTCGACCGCGCCGGTTCGCCGGGCTGGATCGCGGCACTGCTGTTCGCCATCGCCTGCGGGCTACGCCTCGCCCGTTTCAACGTGCTCGATGACGAGAAGGCGGATCGCCCCATATGGCAGTCCGAATATTTCGTCGGCGTGCCGGCGCCGGCTGGCGCCGTGCTGGTGATGCTGCCGCTTTATCTCTATTTCCTGCGCACAGGTCTGGAGCCCAGTCGTCCAGCAGCCTTCGTCGCCACCGGCTTCACCATCCTGGTCGCTTTCCTGCTGGTCAGCCGGCTGCCTGTCTATTCCGGCAAGAGCCTGAAAATCCCGGGCGACAGGGTGTTGCCGATCATCCTGGGTGTCGTGCTCTACGTACTCCTGCTGATGACCTACCCCTGGTACACGCTGACCGCTTCGGTTGCCGGCTACCTGATCTTCCTACCGTTCAGCGTGCGCGCCTATTCGAAGCGCGCCAAGCTGGAGGGCGAGAAGGTGCCGCCTTCGGATATAGGTTAGAAGGTCGGCGGAAGTGCTTGATCTGACTCAGGCCGCGACGCCGAGCCCCAGCCTGTCGATCGCCAGTTTCCTCGTCGACACATAATCAGTCTTGCCGGAACCCAGCACCGGGATTTCCTCCACCTTGACGATGTCGTTGGGCACCATCAGTTCGGCGGCACCGGCCTGTTTGCCGAACCTGCGCAAGTCGTCGGGGTTGGCGTCGTCGGCGGTGGTGACCAGCACGATGCGCTCGCCGCGCCTCTTGTCAGGCACGGCCACAGCCGCGTGGTGCTCTTCCGGCCACAGCGACTGCACCAGCATCTCCACCGCACCCAGCGACACCATCTCGCCGGCGATCTTGGCGAAGCGCTTGGCGCGTCCGCGAATGGTGATGAAGCCTTCGCGGTCGACGGCAACGATGTCGCCGGTGTCGTGCCAGCCGGTCAGCGGCTGCAGCTCGCCGGGGCGGTCCGACGTCATGTAGCCCATCATCAGATTCGGTCCGTCGAGCCACAATTGGCCGGCGTCGGAGATGCCCTCGACCGGCTCCAGCTTCATGCGCATGGCCGGCAGCAGCCGGCCGACCGTGCCATCGCGGCCATGGATTGCCGTGTTGACGGCAACCACCGGTGCCGCCTCGGTCAGCCCGAACCCTTCGATGATCTCGGCCTGGAAGCGCTCGCGATAGACGCGGCGGGTTTCCGGCTTCACCGCCTCGGCGCCGGCGACGACGAAGCGCAGGCTGGAAAAATCGCCGTCCTTGGCGGTGCGCGCATAGTTGGCGAGGAATGTGTCGGTGCCGAACATGATGGTCGGTTTTACCTTGCGCGCAACCTCGGGGATGATCTTGTAGTGCAGCGGCGAGGGGTAGAGGAACAGCTTTACCCCGGTGACCAGCGGTAGGATGGTGCCGCCCGTTAGGCCGAAGGAGTGGAACACCGGCAGCACGTTGAGCAGGATGTCGGCAGGCGAGATGGTGATCCGCGCCTCGGCCTGCATGGCGTTGGCGTAAAGGTTCTTGTGCGACAGCACGACCGCCTTCGGCGTGCCTTCCGAGCCCGAGGTAAACAGGATCACGGCCGGCTTGGCCGCATCCTGCCGCTGCAGTGGCCAGCGCCACAGCAAGGCGGCGGCAAGCTTGTCCAGCGCGGTGACGCTGGCCCGCACATCCTCGAGCCAGAGAAGCCTGGCGCCGCCCTTTTCGATCGCCGCGACGATATCGGCAAGGTCGGCCTTCTCGACGAACGCGCGGGACGAAATCACGGTCCTTATCACCGCCGTGCGCACGGCCGCGGTGACGCTCGCCGGCCCGGCCGTATAGTTGATCATCGCCGCCACCCGGCCGGCCGACAGAAGGCCGGTGAGCGACAGCACGACGCCATTGGCGTTGGGCAGCATCACACCGACCGCTTCGCCCGGCGCCGTGACGGCCTCGAAGCGCCTGCCCAGGACGCGGGCGCCGATGAACATCTTGCGGTAGCTCAACGCACCCGAGATGACGTCTTCTATGATCGTGTGCGAAGCGCCGACGCGGTCGGCGGCATCGCGCATGGCCAGGAAAAGGCCACGATCGAGGTTGGTGCCGAAGAGCCGCGCCTCGGCGACACGGTCGAACAGCGCGTTGGTGTTCGAGGCCTGCTCGGGGTTGCGCGCCACCAGTTCGGCGATGGTCATCGGCTCCAGCACGCTGATCGACAGCTGCGGAAACCAGTGTCGTGGCGCCTTGTCCGCGGGCGTCAGCGACACCGGCAGGCTGCGCGCGCCGCCGACGAAGATCGGCACGATTTTGGCATCGGCCTGCATGGCGATGCGGGTGACGGCACGAAACAACCGAAACGTCTTGACGTCGGGCTCGACCGCATCCGGCAGATAGACGGCGAGCCGGCCCTTGCCTTTGAGCACGCGCACCAGCCGGCGGCTGACGAAGACATGTTCGGCGTTGAAGGCGATGGTACGGCCAAGCTCGCGCCAAGGTTCGAGCCACGGCGAGCGCGCCGAGACCTCATCGAGAATATGCAGCGTGTCTTCCGGCAGCAGCGACAGCATCAGCGCCGGCTCGAAGCGCGATTGATGCGAGATGACGTAGATGACTGGAGCCTGCGCCTTGCGGGCGACCCGGATGCGGCTGTCTCCGATCCGGTAGGCGAGCTTGAACGGCACATAGAGCAGCGCCTGGGTGAAGCGCAGGCCGAGGCGGAATTTTTCCGCCACGCCGATCAGCAGCCAGGCCAGAACAAGACCCGCAAGCAGCGCCAGTGTCAGGATCATGCCGCGTCTCTCCCAACGTTTTTTAGCATCTCGGCTCTTTGCGGCCGTGTCGGCCAGAACCTAGACGATGTGGGAGCAAGGTCAATGCGGAGCTTTTGCTTCCCTTGGTGCGGGAAGCTGCTTCTCACGCCGCCTGCAGCCGTCCACTGATGAAACGAAATTCCTGCGTCTTGCCGCCATAGCCATAAGCGGCTGCCGGCACTTCATGCACGAAGGCGTAGCTCTCCTCATGCACGCCGCCCAGCAGACGGCCGAAGGCTGCGAAGATCGCCTTCAGATAGGCCTCCAGTTCAAGCTTGGTATTGGTGCCGTCGACCACCTTGATATCAAGCCAGAACGTGTTGGTGCCGTGCTCGGCCAGCGACATGCCGCTGGCGAACCAGTGCTGCGGATCGACGTAGGACACGGCAACTGCCGTGATCGTCGGGTCCTTGCGCAGCTGCGTCGCGGTGATTTCGGTGGCCTCCTTTGCGATGCGAGCGGAAAGAGCCGCGTCAGGTTTGCCGGTGACGCTGATGTTGATGATGGGCATTTTTCTTCTCCTTGGCTTGAGCGGCGTCCGATCGCCGTTGAAACAACCATGCCACCATCTTTCGATCAAAAAAATCGAATTGTTTTTAACTGAAGATTCGATAAGATCGAAGTATGGAAACGCTGGATCCCGATCTGCTCCGAACCTTCCTAGCTTTCGTCGACAGCGGCTCACTGGCCAAGGCGGCTGCAAGCGTCGCACGTTCGCCCTCGGCGGTGACCGCCCAGATGCAGCGGCTGCAGGAAATCGTCGGCGAGCCGCTGCTGGCGCCGCAAGGGCGAGGGCGCGGCTTGACCCCTGCAGGCGAAGACCTCGTCGGCCATGCTAGGCGGATCCTTGCCGCCCATCGCGAGGCATGGCTGGCGCTTAAGGGCGCCCGCGCTGCCGGACGCGTCGCCATCGGCACGACACAGGATTTCGCCGACAGCGGCCTGCCGGATCTGCTGCGTGCCTTCGCCGGCAGCCATCGGCGCGTCAGGATCGAACTGCGGGTCGGCCGCTCCGCCGAACTGGCGCAGGCGCTGCAGTCTGGCGGCCTCGATCTGGCGATCGTCATGCGCCAGGCGGCAGCGCCGGACGAAGTCGGTGTGCTGCGCGAGCCGATGATATGGCTATGCTCACAAAAGGGGCTGGCCACGCGGCAGGAGGAACTGCCGCTGGCGCTGCTCGACCCATATTGCGGTTTTCGCGAAGCAGCACTTGCCGCACTCGATGCTGCCGGCCGCCGCTATCATATTGCTGCCGGCAGCGCCAGCCTGGCCGGCCTGCGCACGGCGGTGAACGCCGGTGTCGCGCTGACGCTGCGAACGGCCCGCTTTGCCCATTCCGGCATTGTCGAGGCACCGCGCGAGCTTGGCCTGCCACAGGTTCCAATGGCTGAGTTCGCCATCCGGCTGCGCGCTGGCGCCGATGGTCCGGCGGGCGATCTGGCGGCCCTGCTCGGCGGTAACCTTGCCCTGTCGGGCGGTTGAATGAAGAAAAAGCCGACCTTACGGTCGGCTTGGAGTAGGACGGGCCGAGGGGTTTGGGGGGACTTGGGGATGGCCCGTCGCAGCAATAATGCCTGACCCGGATGATGGTTCCGTGACCGCGTCACTTTTTTAAGAAATATTTGATGCTAAGCGTTGCGAGCGGGCCATCAGCCAATCCCGCCCCGCATGGGCAAACACCGCACACAACACGATGACGCCGCCGATCATGCTGGCGGCTGGGGCAATCTCGCCCAGGAACAGGAAGGCAAACAGGATCGCGAACGGCACTTCGGCCGAGCCGAGCAGCCCGGATTCGGCCGGCGGGATGAGCCGCGCGCCCTCCGTCCACAGGATCGAGGAGAGTGCGAAGGACGCGCCGAAAGTGGCGAGCAGAACGGCGTCCCTTGGCGAAACCGCCAGCGGATCGGCGACGAACCAGCCGAGCACGAACAACAGGAAAGCCGAAACCGCACCGGCCCACACCACGGGCGTGTCGCGGAAGGCGCGCACCATGATCATGTAGAGGCCGCTGCCGATGGTCATCAGCAGTGCCAGTCCGTCGCCGAACAGATTGCCGGTGCCGAAGCCGGACCAGACCATGATCGCCACGCCGCACAGTGACACGGCGGCGGCGATCATCGTCTGCAACCGGAAGGGTTCGCGCGTCAGAACCCAGGCCAGCAGCGCGGTGACGAAAGGTGCTGTGGCATAGATGACGGCGACATTGGCAACGAAGGTGAACTTGAATGCCGATATGAAAGCGATGCTGGCGAGAGCCCCTTCCACCGCCAGCAGCCAGCCGCGCCAGCCAAGCCGCAGGCTATCACGCCCGCCGGAGCGGTGGCGCCGCCACAGCACATAGAGGCTGACCAGGATCGAGCCGACGAAGCCGCGCCAGCAGATGATGGTCAGCGGGTCGGCATGGATCGACTTGGTCAGAACGCCGGTCAGGCCAAACACAGCCGCCGAGGACGACACCAGGATGATGCCGAGCGTACGCTCCGCGGCGGTGTCGATGGTAGCTGCAATCTCAGTCATGCGGCCAGCCTACGCCGCTTGGTCCTGACATCGTAATGTCAGCAATGATGGTGATCCACATCATAGGCGTTTGCGAAAATGCGCGGTGCCGACGATCAGCAGGCCGGCGGCGACGATCAGGGCGGCACCCAGGAAGACTTCGCGGCGCGGCACGTCGCCCCAGATCGCAAAGCCGAGCGCGAACGCCCACAACAGCGAGGTGTATTCCAGCGGTGCCAGCACCGAGGCCGGTGTGCGCTTCATGCCCTCGAAGAGAAGATACTGCGCCAGGCCGCCGAGTGCGCCGACGCTGGCAAGGAGCAGCAACTGAGCCCCGTCCGGTGTCCGCCACCACAACAACGCCGGTACCGCCGAAAACAGCAGGAAATAGAAATTGTTGAGCAGGAGTTGGATCATCGAGCGCTCGGCAAGGGCGGTTTTGCGCAAGAGTACGATGGCGATGCCCCACAAGAAGGCGGCCGCCAGCACCAGCAGCACCGGCACGGACAGGCCGAGATGAGTCGGATCGCAAGCGATGAACACGCCGGCAAAGCCGATCAGCACCGCCAGCCAGCGCAGCATCGGCACTTTTTCGCCGAGCAGGAACACCGAAAGCACGGTGACAATGATTGGGGCCGCGTAATAGACGGTGGTCAGTTCGGCGAGCTGCAGGCTGCGCGCCGCGTTGTAGTAGCAGAGCCACGCAGCAAGCGTGAAGGCACTGCGCACCAGCATCGGCCGCACGATCGGCGAGCGCATCGTGTCAGCAAACAACTGTCGTCCGCCGATCGCCGCGCACGCACCCAGAATGGTGATGCTGCGGAAGAACATGATCTGCCAGACGCTCATGCCGACGACCAACAGCTTGATCGAAGCATCCTGTGTCGAAAACAGCAGATAGGCCGCACCGGTCAGCAGGATGCCTGCAAGAACCCGCTCGCGTGTTTCGAGAATGGCGATATCGGCCATAAGGCGCGTGGGACCAAAATTGCCGGAGCGGCAGAAATGCTGTGAGGAGCGACACAAGGGAACTGTGAATTCAGCTCCCTTGGCACCAAGCTATACGGGCGAAAACCGCTGCGGCGCTACGCCAGCCCGGTGCTTATGTTGGGGCAGGGGTCCATGGCGAGTTGCACTGTCGCCAAGCCTATTGCGTCGCCTGGTAAAGCTCCGAAGCGGCCTCTTTCAGGGCGCGCCGACCATCGGATCGGAAATACATCATGTGCCCGCCCTCGACGACATCGAGACGGATAGGCTTGGCATTGGCGAGCGACGGGATCTGGTTCACCAGGTAGCGCGAGGCGAGGTAAGGCGTGACCAGGTCGGTGTAGCCGTTGACGATCACGACGCCGAGCGAGGGGTTCAGCGAGCGTGCTCGCTGCAGATCGTCCATTACCCCGGCATAGCCTTGCCGTGACGCGCTGGTCCCGTAGTCCCAATTATGGCTGATTTCGCCATTGAGCAGCCGATAGCTGACATCGGTGCGGAAATGCAGTTCGTCGCTGATATAGCCGACGAACGCCGACGTCAGCGCCGGCACGCTGCGGTCGAGCACCGGATCCGGGCCGGCGATGCGAGCGCTCTCGGGCGCGATGTCGGCCGTGCCGATCGTGGCGTCATAGGGGCTGAGCACCTTGCCGCTGGCGCGGGCGAACTCCCTTGCGAACAGGCCGGTGGGAATGCGGGCGGAGTTCCGCTGCACCAGGTCGAGCGGCAGGCCGGTGATGTCAGCCACGCGTTGACTGGCCAGCCGCCTGCCTTGCTCCAGTCCGCTGGTGAGCGCCGTAAGGTAATCGCCCATCGCATAATGTTCGACGTCTGCCAGCTTCTCCCGCAATGCATCGCCGCTGACGCCTTCGGCGCGCAGGCGCACCGCCGCCAGTGAAGGCAGTTCGAGCGCCCAATGCAGCGGCTCGAATTCGTCGGGCTGCACCAGCGTGAACTCCAGCGCCGGGGAGATCAGCACGATGCCGTTCGGACTGATGCCGATATCTTCCTGCAATGTCCTGGCGAGCAGCGCCGCGCGGAACCCGCCATAGCTTTCACCGGCAAGGAACAGCGGCGAGCCGGTGCGGCCGTTCTGCGCGAGATAGAGCCGGATGAAGGCGCCAATCGAGCTGGCATCCTGGTTGACGCCCCAGAAATCGCGCGTGTCCTGCCCCGGTGCCTCGCGGCTATAGCCGGTTCCCACCGGATCGACGAAGACGAGATCGGTCATGTCGAGCCAGCTGTCGGGATTGTCGATCAGTCTTTGCGGTGACGGCAGGAATTCGCCGTCGGCTCCCATTGCGATTATACGCGGGCCGAGCGCGCCGATGTGCAGATAGGCGGACGCTGCTCCAGGGCCGCCGTTGAACACGAAGGTGATCGGCCGCTGCGGGTCTTTGGCCCCGCTTGCCGGCGGCTCCAGCGTGTAGGCGACATAGAAGATCTCCGCCGTGACGTCGCCCTTGCCGGAAAGCAGCGACAGGGTGGCGGCTTTTGCCTGGTAATCCAGCTTTCTTCCGGCCAGCGTGATCGAATGGTTGGTTGTCTGCGGCGGCGGCAGCAGGGACAGAACGCCGCCCGAGGGCGCCGGCCGCTCCGCTGTTTCAGCCAGGACGGGCTGCGCCAGGACGGCAAGCATCGGCAGGATAAGGCAGATCAGTTTCAGCTTGACCGGCATGATGGCTCCGCGACAACGACTCCCGCATAGGTATGGCCGAGAGGTTCGAAGTCAAAGGAAATGGCTGTTTTGAACTTGTAACGGCTTGCGCTAGTGTGAGCCGGAATGCAGTCGAACGTTTCCCTCGATCAGTTTGGACGCTGGAGCGGCGGTGTGGCCGCTGCGGCCGTTGCCGCGACTCCCGAAGAATTGTCGGCTCGCTTCACGGCAGCGGCGAGCGAGTTGCTTGGCTCCGACCGCGCCTATGTCGGCTTTTACCGTCGCGATATCACGTCCCTGACCATCGACGATGCCGGCCCCGATCGCTGGAACCGCGACTACGATGCACGACTGTATCGCCAGGATCCCTTCTTCCAGAGGTTCGCCAGCACAAGGCAGGATTTCCTGTTGCCGCTGTCGGCACTCCGCAATGGCGACTTCCAGCGCACCCCCTACTATCGCGAATTCTTCGGCCCTTCCGACAGTTTCGACGAGATCACCGGCGTGTTCAATCTCGACGGGCTGACCGCTGGCTATGTCACTTTTCTCAGGCGAAACGGGGCAGAACCGTTTGGCGAGCAGGATCTGGCAACGGCTTGCGCGGCAAGCAGCGCGACAAGGCTCATTTTGGAAAGATTGCTTCATCTGTGCCGCTTCCGGCACAAGGGCGCCGCAATCGGTGACGCTCGCTCGCGGCTGAGCAGGCGCGAGGCCGAGATTGCGCGGCACCTGGTCGATGGTGGCAACGCCAAGACCATCTCGCGAAGTCTCGCCGTCTCGCCCGGCACCGTCCGCAACCACATCAAGCAGATCTACCGCAAGCTCGGCGTGCACTCCCAGGTCGAGCTGCTGGCGACCCTCCGCGACGTCGCTTGAGCCTGACGGCTCCCGCCGGCTCTATTGCCCCGTCACGATGCGCGTCCACATGCGGTTTTGCGATCGCAGCCACTTTGGGTCGTTGTTGTCGACCACGAACAGCTTGGCCTTTACGGCATCAGCCGGAAAGACGCCGGGATCGCTGGCTATGGCCTTGTCCATCAGCGGCAGGGACTCCGGTATCGCATTGGCGTAGGAGACATAGCTGGAATTGGCCGCGGCGATATCGGGCCGCAGATTGAAGTCGATCCAGGCCTGGGCGTTGTCGGGATGCGGCGCATCTTTCGGCACCGCCATCGTATCGAAGTTGATGAGCGTGCCTTCCCTGGGAATGGAATAGGCGATCTCCAGCTTCTTCACGGATTCCGCCGCACGAGTCCTTGCCTGGAGGATGTCCCCCGACCAGCCCAACACCACGCAGATGTCGCCGTTGGCGAGGTCGTTGATGTATTTGGACGAATGGAAATAGCGGATGTAGGGCCGCACCTTGCCCATCAGGTCCTCGACCCTGGCGAGGTCGTCGGGACTGGTCGATTTGGGGTCGATGTGAAGATAGTTCATCGCCATCGGGATGACTTCCGCCGGCGCATCGATCATGGCCACGCCGCAATCGGACAGCTTCTTGACCATTTCGAGGTCGAAGACCATGGCGAAGGAATCCGTCGGCGCGTCCGGCAGCCGCTGCTTCACCGCGGCGACGTTGTAGCCAATGCCGTCGGTGACCGCCATATAGGGCACGGCATGCAGGTTCCGCGGGTCGGCGCCAGCGATCAGCGCCAGGGCCTGCGGATCGATCTTCGAATGGTTGGCAAGCTTCGATTTGTCGAGTTCCAGGAACGCCCCCGCCTTCACCTGGTTCTTCAGGAACGGATAGGCTGAGGGGTAGACCACGTCATATCCCGAGCCGCCGGTGAGCAGCTTGGTTTCAAGCACCTCGTTGCCGTCATAGACATCGTAGCGAACCTTGATGCCCGTCTCCTTCTCGAATTTCTCGGCCGTGTCCTGCGCGATGTAGTCGGACCAGTTGTAGACGTTGACGATCTTTTCCTCGTCAGCCGAAGCCGCATTTGCGCAGATGCCGCAGGCAAGCAGGGTTGAGAAGATCAGAGCGCGCATAAATGTCCTCCGTTTTCGCTATCTGTTTTGGGCATGCCCCGTCCCTCAACGCCGTTGCGGGGCATAGACTGGCAAGGTGATGCAGGCGACATTGCCGCCACCCAGCAGGATCTCGCGTGAGTTTTCGATGCCGACTATCTTGTGGTCGGGAAACAGCTCGGCCAGCGTCTGCTTGGCCGTCACATCGAGATCGCAGCCGAACTGCGGTACCACCACGACGCTGTTGCCCGGATAGTAGTTGATATAGCTCGCCGCGATCCGGTTTCCAGCCGGTCGCGCCCAGGTCGAATCCAGCCGGTCCACGCTGTCGCTTTCTTCCGGCGTCATCTCGATCGGCAAGGGGTGGGGCAGCCGATGAACTTTCAGCGCGCGGCCACGCGCATCGCGGGCCGAACGCAGCACCTCTTCGGCTTCTCGCACAATCTCGTATTGCGGGTCCTCCCGGTTGTCGGTCCAGCTCAGCACGACCACGCCGGGGCGCACGAAGCAGCAGACGTCGTCGACATGGCCGTCGGTCTCGTCGAAAGCGAGGCCGCGTGGCAGCCAGATGACGGTATCGACACCGAGATAGTCGCCGAGCTGGCGTTCCACTTCGGCCTTGCCGAGATGGGCGTTGCGATTTCGGTTGAGGAGGCATTGCTCCGTCGTGATGAGGGTGCCCTGGCCGTCGCACTGCAATCCGCCGCCCTCGGCGATCAGCGGTGCGCGGTAGCGATCCATGTTCTCGATTTCGAGCACTTTCTGCGCCGCCAGGTCGTCCAGGTCCCATGGCGAATAGAGGCCGCCGTCGAAACCGCCATAGGCGTTGAAGATCCAATCGACGCCACGCACGTCGCCTTGATCGTTGACGACGAAATTGGGGCCGCTGTCGCGCAGCCAGGAATCGTTGGTGGACATCTCCACGATGCGCACATGGCCTGGCAATCGCGCTCGGGCATTCTGCCACTGGCGAGCAGAGGCCGCCACCGTCACCGGCTCGCTTTGCGCGATCGCCCCGGCGACATCCGCGAACAGCTTTTGCGCGGGCTTGGCGCCGAGGCGCCAGGTGTCCGGTCGCTCCGGCCAGATCATCCAGCAGCCTGATTTGGGTTCGAATTCGCCGGGCGCGCGAAACCCATCCTGTTTCGGCCTTGTCGAGAGGGTACGGGGCATCTTGGGACCGCCGGGAAATGGAGTGATGACTTGCCCGGATCAGACGTTTTGGGACCTTGTCCGTCAATGTCCCATTTGGGATATCGGTGTTGGCGGCTGTCTCCTGTTGCGGAACGGCATTGCCTTCCCACGGTGATCGGCGCAAATCTCGACCGGACGGCGTATGCCGGTGACGCAAGCAGTCGACGAAAGGGGAAAGCGGATGGATGCGACCGAACTGAAGGCCATGCAGGCGCCGCTGAAGCAGGCCTATCGTGACGATGCTTCGCAGGCCCTGATCACGCTTCGCGCCAAGGGCTCGATCGACGACCAGTCGGTTGCCTGCAAGGTGGAGACGGGCAGGGCGCTCGCCATCGCCGGACTGCATCCGGCAACAGGCGGCTCAGGGCTTGAGCTCTGCTCGGGCGACATGCTGCTGGAGGCCTTGGTGGCTTGCGCCGGGGTGACGCTGAAGGCGGTGGCGACGGCGCTCGAGTTCAAGCTCGGTGCCGCCACGGTGGAAGCCGAAGGCGATCTCGATTTTCGCGGCACGCTCGGTGTCGCCAAGGATGCGCCGGTCGGCTTTCGCGCCATCCGGCTCAATTTCAACCTCGACACCAATGAGCCGCAGGAGCGGATAGACTCGCTGCTGAAGCTGACCGAGCGCTATTGCGTGGTATTCCAGACCATCAGCCAGAAGCCGGAGCTGACGGTGAGCGCGCGCCGCTGACGCTTACTGCGCTGACGGTTCTTCGGCGTCGCCCTCGTCAGTGAAGGGCGAGGCGCTCGGCACGCATTGCACCGACCAGCCGGCCGGTGTCGGCTGCTTCTGATATTCGGTGATGGCGGCGGTGCACTGTTCGCGTTTGTCGAAGGTGCTGGGCAGCACGACCATGCCGCCTTGCGGGCCGGCGATTACCAGATACCAGACCAACGCTGCTGCGGTCGTAGCCATGGGGATTTCCTCATTCTGCCAGTGGGCGCTTGTTGTGGGAGTCGCTGTGATCCTTACCAACTCCACGGAAATGACGAAAGCATGACGGCGGCGCAGCCTTCCATCGTCACATCACAGCCGCGTGATGTGACGGGGGTTTCGCAGCCCGATTTCGAAGCGAAATCGGCTCAGTTGGTGGCAAAACAATAGAACAAGCCGTCGCCCCCGGTGCCCCTGAGCGCCTCCTGGCTGCAGCCGCCGCGCGAAGCGTGCGAGGAATTCCAGGATTTGGCCGCTGCCGAATCGTCGAGGCCGGCGCGGTCATGATGGCCTATCATAGCGGCGCCTTCCGCCCCGCTCATCGTCCAGTCGCCGCAGGTCTGGTCGGCGATCTTGGTGCCGTCGGGCTTGGAGCCGGTCAGCACGTCGTGGCGGTTGGGCGTGTCGCCGCGGCCGTTGACCGCTTCGCCTTTCTCGTTGAGCGCTGTCTGCTTGGTGATGCCGTTGGCATCGCTGTGCAACGAGGCGACATCGTCGGCGATCTTGATGCCCTTTGCGTTTACCCATGGCCCCTTGCCGATGCGGTCGCGGGCGTCGGTGTCGCTGGTCGACAGATAGGCGGCCCAACTTTTGCCGGTGACGCCAGCGGCTTCCGCCAGCGACGCGCAATGCGCGTCGGCGCCTTTGAGGCCGCCGAGGTCGGCACCCTTGCCGGAACCGACACTGGTAACGAAGAAGCTCATCTTGGCATCTTGCGAGTAAGCGGCGCCCGCGGCTGCGATCAGGGTGGCGGCGGTGGCGAGAAGCAGTCTACGCATGTCGGTCCTCCGGTTGGTCTTCGACGGGTTACATCAGAAGAAACGTTGCCGGAGGCCTGTTTAATCCCTACGCATGTCGCCTAAAAGTGTGCAGCGGTTTTTGGGAAACCGACATGCGTCAAAAAGGCTCTAGTTTTATTCCGGCTGGCGATAGGCGACGAAGCGATTGTGCTTGGCTTGGAAGATCAATCCGGTCTCTTTCAGCTCCGGGCTGGCCAGCGGCACGATGCGTTTGGCGATCTCGGCGGGGTGCGGCAACGTCTCGGGATCCTCGCCCGGCACTGCCTGGGCACGCATGGCGGTGCGGGTGGCGCCGGGGTCGGCGGCGTTGACCCGGAGCGGCAGGCTCTGCGTCTCATGCGCCCAGGAGCGCATCATCGTCTCCACCGCGGCCTTGGACGCCGCGTAGGGCGCCCAGAAGGCACGCGCCGAGTGCGCTGCGTTGGAAGATAGGATGATCGCTCGTCCAGCATCGGAGAGCCGCAGCAGAGGGTCGACCGAGCGGATCAGCCGCCAGGTCGAGGTGACGTTGATGGTCATCACCTTCTCGAAGGTTTTTGCTTCGACATGACCGATCGGCGAAATGACGCCGAGAACGCCGGCATTGGCGACGAGAATGTCGAGCTTGCCCCAGCGTTCGTGGATGGCGCCGCCCAGGCGGTCGATGCCGGCCATGTCGGCGAGGTCGAGCGGCACCAGTGTCGCCTGGCCGCCGGCCGTCTTGATCTGGTCGTCGAGCTCTTCCAGTCCGCCGACAGTGCGCGCCACCGCAATGACATGCGCGCCGGCGGCAGCCAATTCCTTGGCCATGAAATAGCCGATACCGCGCGAGGCGCCGGTGACGACCGCAACGCGGCCGGTAAGGTCGAGGGTCATGCGATGGATTCCGGGAGTTTGACTAACGCTGATGACGGTCCGGTCTACGTCCCGCTTGTCGCCAGCAGCGACAGCGTGCGCACATTGTCGTGGCCTTCGAAGTCGAGCAGGCGGGTTGGATACTGGCCGGTGAAGCAGGCATCGCAGAATTGCGGCTGGTCGTTGTCGCGGCTGGCTTCGCCGACGGCGCGGTAGAGCCCGTCAATGGTGAGGAAGCCGAGCGAATCGACGCGAATGAACTCGGCCATCTCCTCGATTGACATGCGCGATGCCAGGAGCTTCGATTTCTCCGGCGTGTCGACACCGTAGAAGCAGGAGGCGCGTGTCGGCGGTGAGGCGATGCGCATATGCACCTCCTTGGCGCCGGCGTCGCGCACCATCTGCACGATCTTCTGGCTGGTGGTGCCGCGCACGATACTGTCGTCGACCAGCACCACGCGCTTGCCCTCGATCATGCGGCGGTTGGCATTGTGCTTCAGCTTGACGCCCATGTGGCGGATCGAATCGCCCGGCTGGATAAAGGTGCGGCCGACATAATGATTGCGGATGATGCCGAGCTCGAAGGGAATGCCTGCGGCCTGGCTGAAGCCGATCGCCGCCGGCGTGCCCGAATCCGGCACCGGCACGACGATGTCCGCCTCGACCGGGCTTTCAACCGCCAGCTCGGCGCCGATGCGCTTGCGCACCTCATAGACGTTACGGCCTTCGACCGAGGAATCCGGCCGCGCGAAATAGACATATTCGAAGATGCAGAAGCGGGTCTTCTGCGGTTCGAAGGGGAACAGGCTTTCAATACCCTTGGACGTGACGACGACCATCTCGCCGGGCTTCAGGTCGCGAACGAAACGAGCGCCGATGATGTCGAGCGCGCAGGTTTCGGAGGCCAGGATCCAGGCGCCGTCGAGATCGCCGAGCACCAGCGGCCGGATGCCGAGCGGATCGCGGCAGCCGATCATCTTCTTGGCCGTCATCGCCACCAGCGAGAAGGCGCCCTCGACCTGCCGCACCGCATCGATGAAACGCGAGTTCAAATCGCGCTCCTTGCTGGTGGCGACAAGGTGCAAAAGCGTCTCGGTATCGGAGGTGGAGGAGAAGATCGCGCCTTGCTTCTGCAGCGCGCGCTGCACGGTCATGGCGTTGGTCAGATTGCCGTTGTGGGCGACGGCGAAGCCGCCATCGGCCAATTCTGCGAAAAAGGGCTGGATGTTGCGCATGCCGGCGCCGCCAGTCGTGGCGTAGCGGGTATGGCCAATGGCGCGGTTGCCTTGCAGGCTGTCGATGACGCGCTGCTTGGTGAAGGTGTCGCCGATCAGGCCGACATGGCGTTCGACATGGAACTGGCTGCCGTCATAAGAAACGATGCCTGCCGCTTCCTGGCCACGATGCTGCAGCGCATGCAGGCCCAGTGTGACGATGGCTGCCGCGTCCTGCCGGCCGAAAATGCCGAACACACCGCATTCGTCGTGGAAATGGTCGTCGGCCTCGGCGGAAAGCACGTCGTCTGCGTCTGCCATCTTAAGCTCCGCTAAAATCGCCATATAATGCGGGTTCGCGCCGAAAGCAACGCGGGCCGTGCGGTCGTTCACACCATCGTCAGATCCTGACGTCGTTTTCGGCGTCAGTTTGCCGGTGCCGTCGGTGCCGGAGCGTTGTTGGCCGGTGGTGTTGCGTCATTGTCGTCAGGCGCCGGCGTGTTGGCATCGTCGCCGCCCGCCGGAGCATCCGCCGCCGGTGCGTCCGGAGCAGCTGGTGTCTCGGCGGCCGGCTGATTCGGATTGAGCTTCTTGAGGATCGCGTTTTCCGGATCCTCGGGCAGCAGGCTTTCGAGCTTGGCGCCGATCTGTTCGAGCAGCGGCCGCGACTTGGCCTCCGTGACCCAGGCTGGTGCCTTGGCACCGGCCAGCCAGTTGAAGAACAGCAGGGCGACGGCAACGACCAGGATGCCGCGCGCGGCGCCGTAAAGGAAACCGAGCGTACGATCGAGTGCGCCGATCCTGGAATCGATGATCCAGTCGGCTAGCTTCATGGTGATGACCGAGACGACGATCAACGCGATGATGAAAACCACGCCGGCGGCCGCCGCCATGGCGACCTTTTCATTCTCGATGTAGGGCGCGAGGTAAGGCACAACCGGCTTGTAGAAGAAGAACGCCGCCGCTGCCGCCGCTGCCCAGGAGACGACGGACAGGACTTCGCGCGAGAAGCCGCGAACCATGGCGAGCATCGCCGAGACCAGAGTGAAGCCGACGAGAATTCCGTCAAGCAGCGTAATCGGCATGTCTTTCGCCCCACTCCATGAGCCGCATTATAGCGCGGAGCATCGGGTTCTGGGTCCGATGCTCTAATCTTCTTCGTCCACGCGGCTTCGGCGTGAGCCGGCTATGCGTGCCACGAGGTCGGCAAGCTCGGTCGGCTGGAAAGAACCGGCCCCGATCCCCCCGGCCAGTTCCCCGCTGCCCGAGGGCAGAACCGCGCTTCCAAAACCCAGCTTTTCGGCTTCCTTGAGGCGCTGTTGCGCATGCGCAACCGGCCTCACGGCGCCCGAAAGGCTGATTTCGCCGAAATAGACGCAATCGGCGGGAAGGGCAAGACCGGTGAGCGAGGAAACCAGGGCGGCCGCCACTGCCAGATCGGCCGCGGGCTCCGAAATCCGGTAGCCTCCGGCGACATTGAGATAGACATCGTGAGTGCCGAAGCGCACGCCGCAATGGGCTTCGAGAACCGCCAGGATCATCGACAGCCGGGCGCCGTCCCAGCCGACGACGGCGCGGCGCGGCGTGCCGAGCGAGGAGGGTGCGACCAGTGCCTGGATCTCGACCAGCACCGGCCTTGTCCCCTCCATGCCGGCGAAAACCGCCGCCCCCGGCGATTTGGCATGGCGTTCGCCAAGGAAAAGCTCGGACGGATTGGCGACCTCGCGCAGGCCCTTGTCCGACATTTCGAAGACGCCGATCTCGTCGGTCGGTCCAAAACGGTTCTTCACCGTGCGCAGGATGCGATAGTGATGGCCGCCTTCGCCTTCGAAGTAGAGCACGGCGTCGACCATGTGCTCGACGACGCGCGGCCCGGCGATCTGGCCTTCCTTGGTGACATGGCCGACCAGCACGATCGCCGCCCCTGTGGATTTCGCATAACGGATCATCGCCTGGGCGGCGGCGCGCACCTGTGTGACGGTCCCAGGCGCCGAATCGGCAAGGTCGGTCCACAGCGTCTGGATCGAATCCAGGATGACGAGATCAGGCCGCTTGCCGTCGGCGATCGTCGCCAGGATGTCCTCGACATTGGTCTCGGCGGCAAGTTCCACCGGAGAAGAGGCGACGCCAAGCCGCTGCGCCCGCAGCCTGATCTGCGCGACCGCCTCTTCGCCGGAAACATAGACGATGCGATGGCCTTTTGATGCCAGCGCCGCGGCCGCCTGGGTGAGCAGCGTCGACTTGCCGATGCCGGGGTCGCCGCCGACCAGCAACGCCGAGCCGCGCACGAAACCGCCGCCGGTGGCGCGGTCGAGTTCGCCAATGCCCGAGATGATGCGCGGCGCGTCCTCGATATCGCCGGACAGCGTGGTCAGCACCACCGCGCGGCCCTTGCGGGCATTGCGCGTGTTGGCTGGTCCCGAGCCGATGCCGCCGGACGTGCCTTCCTCGACCAGCGTGTTCCACTCGCCACAGGCATCGCATTTGCCGGCCCAGCGCTGATGCACCGATCCGCAACTCTGGCAGATGAATTGGACGCGTGACTTTGCCATTACGTCGCCGCAGGCTGAAAATTGGGAAAGCGGGGCGTTCCTTCACACCCCCCTCTGTCCTGCCGGACATCTCCCCCGCAAGGGGGGAGATTGGCAGTTTTGACTACAGCACCATCTCTGCCACGTCGGCGATTGGCGAAATCGGTAACGACATCCAATCTCCCCCCTTGCGGGGGAGATGTCCGGCAGGACAGAGGGGGGTGTGACAGAGCGCGACGGTAGGTCAAAAAGCTACTCGAACCTTTCCGGCAGATGATGCTCCTCGGCGAGGTCGGAGAAGCGGGTGAACTCGCCCTGGAAGGCAAGGCTGACGGTGCCGGTCGGGCCATGGCGCTGCTTGGCGATGATCACTTCGGCCTTGCCCTGGACCTCGATCATCTTCGTTTCCCAGGCGAGGTGCTCGGGCGTGCCTTTCTCCGGTTCCTTGTTCTTGATGTAATATTCCTCGCGGTACACGAACAGCACGACGTCGGCGTCCTGCTCGATCGAGCCCGATTCGCGCAGATCGGACAGCTGCGGATGCTTGTCGTCGCGGCTTTCGACCTGACGCGAGAGCTGTGAGAGGGCGATGATCGGCACGCCCAACTCTTTGCCGAGTGCCTTCAGTCCGGTGGTGATCTCGGTGATTTCCTGGACGCGGTTCTGCGACGCCTTGGCGGACGAACCCTGCATCAGCTGGATATAGTCGATGACCATCAGGTCCAGCCCGCGCTGCCGCTTGAGGCGGCGGGCGCGCGCCGCGAGCTGGGCGATCGAGATACCACCCGTCTGGTCGATGTAGAGCGGGCGCTTGTGGTTCTCCTGCGTGTAGGCGACAAGCTTGCCGAAATCGGCTTCCGTCAAATCGCCGCGCCGGATTTTCGAAGATGGTATCTCGGTCTGCTCGGAGATGATGCGGGTGGCCAGCTGCTCCGACGACATTTCGAGCGAGAAGAAGCCGACGACGCCGCCATTGGCCGCCTTGACCGAACCGTCGGCCTGCTGGGCAGGCTCATAGGCGGCCGCGATGTTGTAGGCGATGTTGGTGGCCAGCGACGTCTTGCCCATGCCTGGGCGGCCGGCGATGATGATCAAATCGGATGGCTGCAGGCCGCCCATGCGGTGGTCGAGATCGCGCAGGCCGGTGGCAATGCCGGATAGGTGACCGTCGCGCATGTAAGCCGCACTGGCCATGTCGACGGCGTTCTTCAACGCATCGGAAAAACTCTCGAAGCCGCCATCGTAGCGGCCGTTTTCGGCCAGCTCGAACAGGCGGCGTTCGGCGTCCTCGATCTGTTCGCCGGGCGCCATGTCGACCGGCGCGTCATAGGCGATGTTGACCATGTCCTCGCCGACGGTGATCAGCGCGCGGCGCGTCGCAAGGTCATAGATGGCGCGGCCATAGTCGGTGGCGTTGACGACGGTAACGGCCTCCACCGCCAGCCGCACGACATATTGCGCCATCGTCATGTCGCCGACTTTCTCGTCGGCCGGCAGGAAGGTTTTTAGCGTTATCGGCGTCGCGACCTTGCCCATGCGGATGAACTCGGACGCCACCTCAAAGATCTTGCGGTGCAGCGGCTCGTAGAAATGGCTGGCCTTGAGGAAGTCCGAGACGCGGTAGAAGGCATCGTTGTTGACCAGGATCGCGCCGAGCAGCGCCTGCTCGGCCTCGATGTTGTTTGGCGCTTCACGATAAAGCGGTGTTTCCGCGACGCCGAATTTTCGCGCTGCTTCTGCCATGATGTCCCCGATTTCGATCCCGGCTTCTCGATATCAGAACGTGACAAGTCCATGCTGACTTATCTGCACCAGTGCCTGTCCAATCAGCTTTGATACCCGCGATTCACAGCCGAGTTTTTTCGGTGGAAAGAATCACAATTGACTCGAATCGAAAGAACGATTGTAGCGCATCTACAGGGAGAACAAAACGGGAAAACAAGAATGGTGCCCTGTGCAGCCATCCCGCTCAAAGCTGACCGAGTCGCCCCTCGATGAACCGGCGTTCCGCCGGTTGCCGGGTCAACTCGATCGCCCGCCGGTAGGAGGTCCTTGCCGCTTCGGTCAAGCCAAGCCTGCGCTGCATTTCTGCTCGCGCCGCGTGCGCCAGATGGTAGCCGTCCAGCCCGCCTTGTCCCATGGCCGCCTCGATTGCCGCCAGTCCGGCCTGCGGGCCGTCGCGCATGCCTATGGCCGCGGCGCGGTTGAGTGCCACGACCGGCGAGGGGTCGACGCGGCCGAGCACATCGTAAAGCGCGACGATTTGTACCCAGTCGGTCTCCGCCGTGCCTGCCGCCTCGGCGTGGACGGAAGCAATGGCCGCCTGCAGGATGTAAGGTCCGATGCGGCGCGAGGCGATCGCCCGACCGATCAGGCCGTCGGCCTCGGCGATCAGCGAACGGTCCCACAGCGTGCGGTCCTGATCCTCTAGCAGGACAAGGTCGCCGCTGGCGTCGACCCGCGTCGCGCGCCGCGCCTCGTGCAGCAGCATCAGGGCCAGCAGCCCTTGCGCCTCCGGCTGGTCGAGCAGTTCGACCATCAGCCGGCCGAGCCGGATCGCCTCGGCGCACAGATCGGCCCGCGTCAGGTTCGGCCCCTCGGTTGCCGCGTAACCCTCATTGAAGATCAGGTAGATCACCTGCAGCGCACTCTCGAGACGCGCCGGCAGGTCGTCGCGGTCCGGCACTTCGTAAGGGATGGCCTCGTCGCGGATCTTCGCCTTGGCCCGCACGATGCGTTGCGCAATGGTCGGTGCCGGCGTCAGATAGGCGCGGGCGGTCTCTTCGGTGGTCAAACCACCCACTTCGCGCAGGGTCAGGGCGATGCGTGCATCCGGCGCCAGCGCCGGATGGCAGCAGACGAAGATGAGCCGCAATTCATCGTCCTGGATGTCTTCCGGCATGGCCGGCTCCGGTGTCGGCTCGGCCAGAGCCGTGAGCTCGGGCAGAGCCCCGGCCAGCCGCGCTTCCCGGCGCCAGCGGTCGATGGTCCTGAAGCGGCCGGCCGAGACCAGCCAGGAATAGGGATTGGCCGGCACACCCTGGCGCGGCCATTGTTCGGCGGCAGCAGTGAAGGCCTCATGCAAGGCCTCCTCCGCCGCGTCGAAACCGCCGAGCAGGCGGATCAAGGTCGCCAGCACGCGCCGCGCCTCGGTGCGGTAGGCCGCCTCCAGGGCGTCGCGCGGGCCGGCGGTGCTCACAGGACCGGCGGCGGCTGGCTGAAGTCGACGACCGGACGGACTTCGATAAAGCCGATCGTTGCCAGCGGATGGCCGCTCGCCACCCGCACCGCTTCATTGAGATCACGGGCTTCGATGACGATGATGCCGCCCAGGATTTCCTTGGTCTCCATGAACGGGCCGTCGACCGAAGACATCTTGCCGTCGCGGACCTGCACGGTCATCGCCTCTTCCGGCAACACCAGGGCCTCGGCGGTTACGAAGTGGCCGCTGGCCCTGAGCACCTCGTCATATCCGGCGCATTCGGCCAGCACGGCGTTGGCTTGCGGGCTGCCGCCGAACAGCGTCTTGGGGTGGTAGTAGATGAGACAGGCATAACGCATGGTGGGTTTCCTTTTCCAGGATTGTCTAGGGTTCTTGGGATCAGGCGTCGAGGATCGGTGCGAAGCCGCCGTGGACCCGGCGCTGGTTGTCGTAGGGCATGGTGTCGGCATACATGCGCGGATCGGCAATCACCTTCTTCCAGGCGTCGTCACGCACCTGCTTCGACGGCCATTCGACCCAGGCATAGACGACAACCTCATCGCCCGTCGCTTTCACGGCGCTGCGGTAATCGGTGATCTCGCCGTCGGGAACATCGTCGCCCCACGCCTCGACGACGCGGGTTGCGCCATGTTCCTTGATCACCGCGGCCTGCTTCGCCGCCACGGCAAGGTAGGCTTGCTTGTTGGCGGCCGGCACCGGCACCAGCGAGCCATCGATATAGCCGGTCTTGCCGGTCGTGTTCAGGTCGATGAACGGCGTGAAACCGCCGATGATCATGCGCTTGCCGTCAAAGGGCATGGACGCGCCGATCTCCGCCATGCGCGGGTCGCTCATCATCGTCTGATAGGCAGCGTCCGCCGCCGCCTTGTCCGCGTATTCGTGCCACGAAAAGGTGATGACCTCATCCGGCTTTGCCTTCACGGCTCCCTTGAAGTCGGTGATCTTGCCGCCGGGCACGTCGTCGCCCCATCCCTCGACCATCCGGGTGGTGCCGAACTCCTTCAGCACCGATGCCGCCTTGGCGACATGCTTGCGATAGGCTTCCTTGTTGGCGGCGGGCACCGCGGCGACAAATCCTGCGATATAGCTCATTGCGTCTCTCCTGTTGGCTGATGCCGTTTGACACTCTTGGCGTCTCGAAAGATCCGAGAACGCCAATGGTCGAACGGCACGGCCTGGATTCGACATCGCTCCGAATTTTTCTTCGGAGCGGTTCGAAACGCCACTGCCGCCTATTCGGAACCCAGCCTGTCGCCCCAGTCCAGCCGCCGGGCGAGCTTGAAGTCGGCGCCGTCGCGCTTGGTGAACAAGCGCTCGGCGGCGGTACCGTCGTCCTGGCAAAGCTTGAGCAGAACCTTGCCGGAGCCGGATTTCGGCGGCGCAAGAACCCGCGCCTGGTGCGAAGTGGGCCGTTCTCGGGAAGCCGCGACATAGATGAACTTCTCGTCTTCCCACGGCACGTCGGCATCCTTGGCCAGCCGATGCAGGCGCGAGCGGGCGACGCGGCGGGAAAAATGGCACCAGTCGGGCTGGATCAGCGGGCAGGGCGCCTGATGCGCGCAAGGCGCTAGCACATGCGCGCCCGCCTCGATCAACTGCCGGCGCACGGCAAGGATGCGCTGCCAGCCGGCAGGGGTGCCCGGCTCGACCACAAGCAGCGTGTCGGCGGTGAGTTGCCAGAGGCGGTCGATGAGCTTCGGCAGTGATGCGGGAGCGATTTCATCGAGCACATAGGCGCAAGTGACCAGATCGGCCGACTTGAGGTCGGCAAGGTCGATGGTGGCATCACCCGCCAGCCACCTCGTCTGGGCGGCAATCGCACCGGCGGCAAGTGTCTCGCCGACCTTGCGTACCGCCGCACTGGCTTCGAACAACACAGCCTGTTCGAGATCGGGCCACAGCTCAGTCGTGGCCCAAAGCGCAGTACCAGGACCTGCGCCGACATCGAGCAGGCTCTTGGGTTGGAAGGCGGGCTTGGCATCGCTCAGCGCATCGAGACTGGTGCGGATCGCGGCATAGGTCGCCGGCAGCCGCGTCGCCAGATAGGCTTTCACCGCCAGATCCTCGGCCATGTGTAGACGGCCGTCGCGCAATTCGGCACGATAACGGTCGGACAGCGTTTTTGCCGCTTGTTTGAGTACAGCCAGCGGAACGTTTTCGAGCAAGCGCTCGACACCTTGGCGAAGGGATGCCGGCAACTCCATCTCACGCGCCCCGCGGGACGAGAAGGATCACGGAAGCGCCGGCAATGCAGAGCGCCGCGCCGGCAAAATCCCAGCGGTCGGGGCGCACGTCCTCCACCAGCCACAGCCAGCCAAGCGATGCCGCAATGTAGATGCCGCCATAGGCGGCGTAGGCGCGACCGGCGGCTGACGTGTCGACCAGCGCCAGCAGGAGGCCGAACAGGGCAAGCGAGCCGAGGCCGGGAAGAAGCCAAAGCGGCGACTTATCCAGCCGCCACCAGGCCCAGAACGAAAAGCAGCCGGCGATCTCGGCCAGAGCGGCGGCGGCATAGAGGACGTAGGTCATGAAAAAGGTCCCGCGACGGTCACGGGACCTTTTTCAGTGCAGGCGCCGGCAATGGCAAGCGGCAATGCTATTCCTGGTCCGCAACCTTGCGGCGACGAGCCGGCTTGGCGGTCGGACTCTTTTTGACGGGAGCCGTTTCACGATGCCCCATATCGCGCATCTCGAGCGCCTTTTCGCATTTGGCCATGTAGTCGCGCGACATCGGCAGCGTATCGTTCTTCTTGGTGATCTGGATCTGGAAGATGACCAGGTCCTGCCAGCGGAAGGCGGCTTCCGAGGCCGCCAGATAGAATTCCCACATGCGGCAGAAGCGCTCGTCATAGATCGCCTTGGCCTTGTCGCGGTTGGCAGCGAAGCGCTCGCCCCAGTGCTTCAGCGTATCGGCATAGTGGAGCCGCAGGATCTCGACGTCGGTGACGACCAGGCCCGACTTTTCGATCGCCGGCATGACTTCCGAGAGCGAAGGGATATAGCCGCCCGGGAAGATGTATTTGCGGATGAATGCGCTGGTCGCCCACGGCACGCCGGAACGACCGATCGTGTGCAACAGCATCACGCCATCGGGCTTGAGCAGCGTCGCGCTCTTGTCGAAGAACGTACGGTAGTGGTTGACGCCGACATGCTCGAACATGCCGACCGAGACGATGCGATCGAAACGCTCGTTGAGTTCGCGGTAGTCCTTGAGCTCGAAATGCACGCGGCTTTCCAGCCCTTGCGCGTGCGCCCGGTCGGTGGCGACGCCATGCTGCTCGGTCGACAGCGTCACGCCCTGCACGTCGACGTCGAACGCTTTGGCGAGGTAGAGGCCAAGCCCGCCCCAGCCGGAGCCGATGTCGAGCACCGTCTGGCCGGCTTTCAGCCGGAGCTTGGCGGCGATGTGGCGCTTCTTGGCGGCCTGCGCTTCGTCCAGCGTCATGTCCGGCTGCTCGAAATAGGCGCAGGAATACTGCATGTCCTGGTCAAGGAAGAGCCGGTAGAGGTCGCCCGACAAATCGTAGTGGCGCTGCACGTTGCGGCGCGAGCGCGAGGCGGTGTTGATCTGCTGCAGGCGGCGGAAGGCGTGGCGCAGCCCTTCGATGGCCTTCGACCAGGTGGCGTCGATGCCGCCGCTGCCCATATTCTGGAAGGCGATGCGCATCACGCCCAGCACGCCGCCTTCGAGGATGTCGAGTTCGCCGTCCATGTAGGACTCTGGCACTGCCAGCATCGGATCGAAGGTGATGGCGCGCTCGGCATGCGCCGTCTTGATATGCATGTGCACCGGTTCGCCGCTGCCGTCGCCGAAAATCACAGCCGAGCCCTTGGGGCCGGTCACCTTGAGATTGCCGGTGCGCACCAGGCGGTCGAGAACGCGCTTCAACAGAATATTCATGACCAAATGTCCCCTCTCGGCCAGACAGGCTGCCTTGGCGCGTGACCGCGAAAATCGGTATCGATTTCGCCGGGGGTCTTGCGCCGAACCAAAGTTGCACAGCGTGCTTTGCGCGGCCAAAGGACGCGCTACGCCATAGTCTGCAACAATATATAGGGGTTCGAAAAGTTCCATTTGGCACAAAAATGCCCGGGCGAGAGACCCGGGCATTGGTCCAGCATGGCTGGATGACGGCAAAGTGATCGGAGCTTGGCTTTAAGTCGTGATCAGCCCATGGCTCCAATCGTCTTGCGAAGTGTGATCAGGCGTTGTCTTCGCCGCCCTCGAACTCGGTGTTCGGATCGAAGAAGTTCTCCGGCCGGGCGTTGTCGTTGATGTCGTCGCCATAGATGGCTTCGGCAGTGGTCAGTGTCTCGCCCTTGGCCTGGCGCTCGGCTTCGTCGGCCGTGCGGGCGATGTTGAGCGTGACGGTGACCTCGACTTCCGGATGCAGCGCGATCGCCACATTGGTGACACCGATGGTCTTGATCGGCTGGTTGAGCAGGATCTGGTTGCGGTTGATCGAGAAACCTTCCGCCGTCAGCAGATCGGCGATGTCGCGGGTCGAAACGGAACCGTAAAGCTGCCCGGTTTCGCCGGCGGAGCGGACGGCGATGAAGCTCTTGCCGTCGAGCTTTTCGGCGATCTGGGCCGCTTCCGACTTGCGCTCGAGGTTACGGGCTTCGAGTTGGGCGCGCTGGCCTTCGAACTTCTTCTTGTTGGCTTCGTTGGCGCGCAGCGCCTTGCCCTGCGGCAGCAGGAAGTTACGGGCAAAGCCGTCCTTGACCTTGACGGTGTCGCCCATCTGGCCGAGGCGGGAAACGCGTTCGAGAAGAATGACGTCCATGGTTTTGTTCCTTCGGTTGGGCGCCAATCAATCGATGAGATCGACGCCGAATGTCTCTGGAACAGGTCAGGAAGCTTGAGCGCCCGGGGGCGCTGGTGTCGCTGTCCTGCCTGTCGCGGCAGTTAGAGGTTTTTGACCTCAACCCGGGATTTGATGTCCAACCCTGCGGCGCCCGTCGCCGTGGGAGAGGAGCGGGCGGCGAGCCGCCCGCATTGACGCTATTAGCGAACCACGTAGGGCAGCAGGCCGAGGAAGCGGGCGCGCTTGATTGCCTTGGCGAGTTCGCGCTGCTTCTTCTGGCTGACGGCGGTGATGCGCGACGGCACGATCTTGCCGCGCTCGGAAATGTAGCGCTGCAGGAGACGCACGTCCTTGTAGTCGATCTTGGGCGCGTTGGCGCCTGAGAACGGGCAGGTCTTGCGGCGGCGATGGAACGGGCGCCGGGTCGGGATCTGATTGATGTCGACCATTATTCTGCACCCCCTTCAAAGCCTTCGCGCGGACGGCGCGGACCACGATCGGCACCGGCGTCGCCGAACGAGCGCGGCGGACGATCGCCACGGTCGCCGCGATCACGGTCGCCGAACGAGCGCGGGCCACGATCGCCACGGTCGCGGTCGCCGAAGCCGCCGCGTTCCGAGCGCTCTTCGCGCTTCTGCATCATGGCCGACGGGCCTTCCTCATGCGCCTCGACCTTGATGGTCAGGAAGCGCAGCACGTCTTCGGACAGGCCCATCTGGCGCTCCATCTCGTTGAGCGCGGCCGCTGGGCAATTCAGGTCCATCAGCGTGTAGTAAGCCTTCCGGTTCTTGTTGACCCGGTAGGTGAGGGACTTCAGTCCCCAATTCTCGACCCGGCCGACGGACCCGCCATTCGCGGAGATGACACCCTTGTACTGTTCGACAAGAGCATCGACCTGCTGCTGCGAGAGGTCCTGCCGGGCAAGAAACACATGTTCGTAAAGAGCCATTATGTCTTATGCCTTTCTTCGTTTCTCTCCCGGTTCCCGGCGGCAAAAGCCTCTGCAACTTCTCTGACCCGCAAACCCTCGAAGGGGCAGGGGGAAGAAAGGAGCATAACGAGACGGTCGAGAGCGGAGACACGGGAGGCGGAAGCACTTCCGGCTTCACACGAAGGTTCTAAAAAACCTCCGGCCCTCCGTTCAGCCCCCAGCAAGGACCGGCAGATTGCGGGCGTCTATATAGCAATCCGACCGTAAAGCAAGGGCAAGCGGCATTCCCGTGTGTCCCACGTGACGATCGGGGAGCAGCAACGGCGGAAGTTGTGGTTTCCGGGAACCACGTCTTAACCACACTAGAAGGTTGTGTGGAGTTGAAGCCCAGCCGTCAACGGTCGATTCATCATGGAAGGCGCAAAAGCCCGGACGACCGCACAAAAGCGGCAAGCATTTCCGGGGGTAAGGATGCTTCTCGACAAATTCTGGCGCTCGAAGAGCGGCAATTTCACGCTTGTGCTGGCACTGGGTTTGCCGGTCATCCTGACAGCAGTCGCTTTCGCAACCGATGTCTCGACCCTTATGCGGGCCAAGAGCAATTTGCAGAACGCTCTCGATTCGGCAAACCTTGCTTCCTCGCACCTTGGCGATCTCGACATCACCCGCAATGACGCTTTCAACCGCTATTTCCAAGCCAACATCGTCGGTCATGGCGAGCTCGGCAATGCGCAGGCGACGTTGACTGTCGACAAGGGCGTCAACTTCGTCAAGACAAAGGCGGTTGCCTCGGCGGACGTCAATCTCAACTTCGCCTTCCTGTTCGGCGACAGCAAGCGCATCGTCGTCGATGCCTCGGCGGTCGAATCGAACAACCAGCTCGAAGTCGTGCTGGTGCTGGACAACACCGGCTCGATGGCCGGCGCGCGCATGACGGCGTTGAGGACGGCGACAAAATCGTTGCTCGACACGCTCGAAGCGGCGAAATCGCCGACGCGCAAGATCCGCGCCTCGCTGGTTCCTTTCGTAACCGCTGTCAACGTCAATGGCGACGGCTTCGATCCGTCCTGGATCGACATGGACGGCAAGTCCTCGACCAACGGCGTCAATTTTCCCGTCATCGACGGCAAGCGACCGAACCACATGGCGCTTTTCAAACAGCTCAAGAAGACCGGATGGACCGATGCCGGATGGAATGGCACCGGATGGAAGGGTTGTGTCGAGGCGCGGCCAGGCGCTTACAATATCTCCGACACGCCACCCGACACGGCCAAGCCCGACACGCTGTTCGTGCCGTACTTTGCGCCGGACGATCCCGAAGACGCCCAAAAGCCGTCTGGCGCCTATGGCAATTCGGACAAATACTACAACAACTCCTACCTCAACGATGTCAGCGACAAAACCAGGCTTGCCCAGTCGGGCATCAACATTCTGGGCATCGATCTCAGCAACCTGCTCGGCAACCTCATCGACCTTTTGTCACCCGATGACAGGGCTGCCAGGGAAAAGATCGCCAAATATGTTGCGCCCGCCAAGGAACTCATCACCGAGACCGGCTCTCCCATCACTATCGGCCCGAACCGTGCGTGTCCGACCCCGGTGGTCGCCCTGACCGACGATTTCGACAAGCTGCGCAAGGCAGCCAGTCAGATGACCGAGTGGAACGGTTCGGGCACCAATGTCTCCGAGGGCCTGTCATGGGGTATGCGGGTGCTGTCGCCCGCCGCGCCCTACACCGATGGAGCGCCGTGGAAGACGCCCGGCATCAGCAAGATCGTGCTGTTGCTCACCGACGGTGAGAACGTCGTCTATGGCGCCAGCCAACAGCCGACGAAGTCTGACTACACATCATATGGCTATCTGGCCGGCGGTCGTTTCGGATCGGATAACCAGACGACGGCGGCACGCAACGTCGATGGCTGGACCAAAAGCGTCTGCACCCAATTGAAGGACCAGGGCGTGCAGATCTACACCATGGTGCTGCAGTCCGACACCGCAGCCAACCGTGCGCTTTACAGCGCCTGCGCCTCTGATCCGAGCGGCTATTATGCAGTCAACGATCCGACCAAATTGCCGGACGTCTTCCAGCAGATTGCCAACAAGTTCTCAAAGCTGCAATTGACGAACTAAAGGCGGTCTCAACTCGTATGGGCGGCGACAATCTTGTCGACCGTTTCGGGGAAGAAGTCGGGTGCCGCGTGGCGTTTGCCGAACATCATATCGTACTGCAGCAGGCGGAAATCGCGGATCGCCGGATCGATCTCCTTTTGTCGCGCCCAATCGGGCGTGGCTTCGCCAGCCGGCGTCAGCAGAAGATTGCGGTCGACGACACGGTAGCGTTCGCTCATCTCGCCCAGGAAGCCGGTGTAGTAGGGATGGCTGATCCCGGCCGTTTTCAGGATATGATAGGGCAGGAAGGCTGGGCTGACGGCACCCATGTGCTCAGCCGGTCCGGTGCGGTTCGACCAGATGACCAGCGGCGTCTCGTGGTGTTCGAGGGCGGCCTCGGGCGACGCTTCCTTGCGCGGCGCGACATTGTCCTTGAGGAAGCCGGTTTCGACGTAGACCGGCCCCAGCGGCGGCAGATGATCGCCGAAGAAGGCGATCACGGTGGGACGGGAGCGTTTCTTCGCCCATTCGACCAGGCGTTCAAGGCCGCGATCCGCATCGGCTGAACCCTCGGCATAGCTAAGCAGCGATTCGCGCGCCCATTGGCTGATCGGCGCCTTCACCGTATGCGTCGGATTGTAATAGCGGTTCGGCTCGTAAGGACCGTGGTTTTGCAGGCTGACGGCAAAGAAGAACACTGGCTCGTCGCTGGCGTCGGCCTCGCTGATGATCTCGTCGGTCATCGCCGCGTCCGATGCCAGCGGCCCGCGCTTTTGCATGGGCGGCAGCGTCTCTTCCGACTTGAAGTCGTTGAAGCCGAAATCGGCGTAGACCGCGCCACGGTTCCAGAACCAGTTGGTGCCGGGATGGATGGCGCGCGCCCGGTAACCCTGGCTCTTGAGGAAGGTTGCCAGCGAAGGCGTCGGCGTGCGCACATATTGCTGATAGGGGATGCTGCCGGCCGGCAGGAAGGCGTTGGAAAAGCCGGTCAGGGCCTCGAACTCGATGTTGGCGGTCATGCCGCCGAATTCCGGCGAGAACATCGAGCCCGAGCGCAGCGCCCGCACGTTGGGGATCGGATCGGGCGTGATGGTGACGCCGGGCAGCTTGGTCGGATCCCAGAAGGATTCGCTCATGACGATGATGATGTCGGGCTTCTCGGCCGGCACCGAGGCGGTTACATCAGGTCTGCCGATCGCCGCGATCGCTTTGTCGGTATAGCCTGGCGGCGCCGAGACATGCGCCATCGGCACATTGAGGGCGAAGGCCAGCGCAAAACCGTTGGAGGCATAGTTTTCCTTCTGGTCCCACATGATCGGGATGATCTGCAGCCGGTCCCTGGTCCAGGAGAAGGTGGCGTAGTCCATGATCGAAACGAAGAAGGCGAGCAGCGGCACGGCCAGCGTCAGCCGGGCAAGGCGGCCCTTGCGGCTGAGCGCGGGAACCTTGCGGCGCCACAGCCGCCAGCCGTAGACGAGCAGTGACAGGCCGGCGACGATGCCGACGACCATGGCGAGCGCGGTCATCGGCCGGTCGCGCACCAAAAGCGGCAGCAGCGCGAAGATCTGGCGGGCATAGAGGAAATCGGTGGGATAGAGCGGATCGCCGAGATAATGCGACTTCTGGTGGCCGACGAAGGCAAGGGATAGCGTCAGCGGCGCGACGATCATCAGGCTCTGATGGCTGCGGCCGAGCACCGCATCGAGGCCGATCAGGATCAGCGCGAAGACGACGATGGTGGTCCAGCCGGGCTTCAGCGGCTGCAGGAAGAAGGAGACGGTGCCAGCAAAATCGCCGCGCACGATCAGTTCGATCGCAAACACCAGGACGGCCGCGATCGCCAGGCTGACAAGCCCATAGCGCACGACCGGCCATCTCCTGCCCGGCAGATAGCCGGTGGAGGGGTCGTCTTCCAGGAACTGTGGCGCGGGCTTGCCGGCGCGTTTGTAACTCTTTGCCACTTAAACTTCCCCACCCAGCGACAAACACGTCACTCGATTGTCATGGAATTGTCACGCAAAGCTAGCGCCTGTGGCCAAAATAAGAAGAGCCAGCAAACGAATCGTGAGCGGTTTTCATCAGGAGTGATCGCCAAAAAGCCTTTCGGAACAGGCACTCGGCGGATGAGGCGGCCGTCGGGCAGGGTCGAACCGGGCTTGACTTGGCGCCCCGCCATGCCTCACAGGCAAGAAAAACCCGTCTTCAGGCAAGCAAAACCAGCCCTTGGGAGCCCTCGCATGGCCGTCGCATTCACCTTTCCCGGACAAGGCAGCCAGGCGGTCGGCATGGGCAAGGATCTCGCCGACGCCTTCCCCGAAGCGCGCAGGGTCTTCCAGGAAGTCGACGACGCACTTGGTGAGAACTTGTCGAAGCTGATCTGGGAAGGGCCGGAAGAGGCGTTGACGCTGACCGCAAACGCGCAGCCGGCACTGATGGCGGTGTCCCTGGCCGTGGTCCGGGCGCTGGAATCGCGCGGCTTCTCGCTGAAAGGCAAGGTCACCTATGTCGCCGGTCATTCGCTGGGCGAATATTCGGCGTTGGCCGCTGCTGGCTTCGTTTCGGTTGCCGATGCCGCCCGGTTGCTGCGCATACGCGGCAATGCCATGCAGGCGGCGGTGCCGGCCGGCGAGGGCGCCATGGCGGCGATCATCGGATTGGAACAGGCCGATGTCGAAGCAGCCTGCACCGAGGCATCCAAAGGGTCGGTCTGTCAGATCGCCAACGACAATGGCGGCGGTCAGCTGGTTATTTCCGGAACCAAGGCTGCGGTCGAACTGGCGGCGAAACTGTGCACGGAAAAGGGCGCCAAGCGAGCGCTGATGCTGCAGGTTTCCGCGCCTTTCCACTCCGCGCTGATGGCGCCCGCGGCCGACGTCATGCGGGAAGCCCTGGCCGGCGTGACAAAGAATTCGCCGGTGGTTCCCGTCCTATCCAATGTCACGGTTAGCCCGACCAGCGATCCGGACGAGATCGCCCGCCGCCTGGTCGAACAGATAACCGGCCGCGTGCGTTGGCGCGAGACGGTGGAGTGGTTCGGCGCGAACGGCATCACCACGCTTTACGAAATCGGCGCCGGCAAGGTGCTTTCAGGATTGGCGCGGCGCATCAACCGCGACATTGCCACCGCGTCGGTCGGCTCCGCGGCTGAGGTCGAGGCAGTGCTGGTGGCGCTTCGTTGAGCTGCGCAACTTGAATTCACCGGCGCATGACCACATACATGCATCGCAACGAGGTGCGGCATGCCCACATCGATCCGTCTTTCTTCTGAAGTCGAGCGACGGTTGGATTCGCTTTCGGCCGAAACCGGTCGCAGCAAGGCTTACTATCTGCGCGAATTCATTGAGCGGGGCCTTGAGGATGTAGAGGATTACTACCTTGCCGCCGAGGTGCTCGGGCGGATCAGGAGCGGCGAAGAAGGCATTCTGAGAGCCGAAGACTTCTGGAACGGCGACGTCTACAGATAGCCAATTCGCGGGCTGTCCGATTTGAAAGAGGATTAAACACATGTTCGAATTGACTGGCCGCAAGGCGCTCGTCACCGGCGCATCGGGAGGCATCGGTGAGGCGATCGCCAGGATGCTGCATGCGCAGGGCGCGATCGTCGGCCTGCATGGCACCCGCGTCGAGAAACTGGAAGCGCTGGCTAGCGAGCTTGGCGACCGGGTCAAGCTGTTCCCGGCCAACCTGTCGAACCGTGACGAGGTCAAGGCGCTCGGCCAGAAAGCCGAGGCCGATCTCGAAGGCGTCGACATCCTGGTCAACAATGCCGGCATCACCAAGGACGGGCTGTTCGTGCGCATGTCGGATGCCGACTGGGACACCGTGCTCGAAGTCAACCTGACCGCCGTGTTCAGGCTGACCCGCGAACTCACCCATCCGATGATGCGCCGCCGCCATGGCCGCATCATCAACATCACCTCGGTGGTCGGCGTCACCGGCAATCCCGGCCAGACCAATTATTGCGCCTCAAAGGCCGGCATGATCGGCTTTTCCAAATCGCTGGCACAGGAGATCGCCACCCGCAACATCACCGTCAACTGCGTCGCCCCGGGCTTCATCGAATCGGCGATGACCGACAAGCTCAACGACAAGCAGAAAGAGGCGATCATGGCGGCGATCCCCACGCGGCGCATGGGCACCAGCGTTGAAGTCGCGTCCGCCGTCGCTTATCTCGCCTCCAACGAAGCCGCCTACGTCACCGGCCAGACCATCCACGTGAATGGCGGCATGGCGATGATCTAACGAGGTTCGGCAGCAACGCCGGCGGGTTGTGAAAAGAGACCATTTCGGCTTGGACCTCAGCTATTTTTCGTGTAATGCGGCCCGCAACCCGGCGGTTCGGGCAAAAACCGGTCCGTAGTCGTTGCGTTTCCGGCAGGACCATCTTTCAGCTTGATTAGCGGCATTCTGCCCGCTAACGAAGACAGACAAACAAAAGACGAGGATGCCCAAATGAGTGACACCGCAGAGCGCGTCAAGAAGATCGTCATCGAGCACCTTGGCGTCGATGCCGACAAAGTGACGGAGCAGGCGAGCTTCATCGATGATCTGGGCGCCGACAGCCTCGACACGGTCGAACTCGTCATGGCGTTCGAAGAAGAATTCGGCGTCGAGATTCCCGACGATGCGGCTGAGACCATCCTGACCGTTGGCGATGCCGTGAAGTACATCGACAAGGCTTCGGCCTGACGCTTTCCGCAGTCATCACCGGGGAGGACCTGCGATGAGGCGTGTCGTCGTCACGGGCCTTGGGTTGCTGTCGCCGTTCGGCATGGGCTTCGAGCACAGCTGGAAGGAACTTCTGACCGGCCGCAGCGCTGCCAAGCGCATCACTGAGTTCGAGGTGGAGGATCTTGCCTGCAAGATCGCCCACGTCATTCCGCGTGGTGACGGCAGCAATGCCACCTTCAATCCGGAGGCCGTGCTCGAGCCGAAGGAACTGCGCAAGATCGGCGACTTCATCCTGTATGGGATTGCCGCCGCCGACGAGGCGCTGAAGGATTCCGGCTGGGAACCCAAGACGCATGAAGAGCGGTGTGCCACCGGCGTCCTGATCGGCTCCGGCATCGGCGGCATCGAGGGCATCGCCGAGAACGCGACGATCCTCAAGGAGCGCGGCCCGCGCCGCATCAGCCCTTTCTTCATCCCGGGCCAGATCATCAATCTCGTCTCCGGGCAGGTTTCGATCCGGCACGGGCTGAAAGGCCCGAACCATGCCGTCGTCACGGCCTGTTCGACCGGCGCGCACGCTATTGGCGATGCTGCCCGGTTGATCATGTGGGGCGATGCCGACGTGATGGTCGCCGGTGGCGCCGAAGCGCCGGTGACGCGGCTGTCGATCGCCGGCTTTGCCGCATGCCGGGCACTGTCGACGGAACGCAATGATTCGCCGCAAATGGCGTCGCGACCCTATGATCGGGACCGCGACGGCTTCGTCATGGGCGAGGGCGCCGGCGTTGTCGTGCTCGAGGAGCTCGAACATGCCAGGGCGCGCGGCGCCAAGATCTATGCCGAGGTGACGGGTTATGGTCTCACCGGCGATGCGCATCACATCACCGCGCCCGCCGAGGATGGCGATGGCGCCTTCCGTTGCATGACGGCGGCACTGAACCGGGCCAAGTTGACGCCGGCCGATGTCGACTACATCAACGCGCACGGCACCTCGACCATGGCCGACACGATTGAGCTCGGTGCCGTCGAGCGGCTTGTCGGCAATGCCGCATCGAAGATTTCGATGTCGTCAACCAAGTCGTCGATCGGCCATCTGCTTGGAGCGGCGGGTGCCGCCGAAGCGATCTTCTCTATCCTTGCCATCAGAGACAATGTCGCGCCGCCGACCATCAATCTCGATAACCCGGAACGCGAAACCGCGATCGATCTGGTGCCGAACAAGCCGCGTGCCCGCCAGATCGACGTGGCGCTGTCCAATTCCTTCGGCTTTGGCGGGACCAACGCGTCGCTGGTCTTCCAGCGCTACAATGGCTGATCGTCCGGCTGCCGGGCGGCGCTTTGGCGTGCCGTCAATTTTGCCATATTCGCCCCTACTCTGCCGCTGGGGATTCGTTGGGCGATCAAACGGTAGGGCGAAATGAACACAAATCCGGCAGGCAACGGAGAATTCGGGCAACGGCCGCCGACATCCGGCCCGATCGTGCCGAAAACGGCCAGCGAGGCGTTGCGGCCAGAGGCTGGCACGCCACCGCCGAAGCGCTCGCGTGCGTCACGCAGCCAGGTCGTCGTGTTCATGAACTTCGTCATCTCCTCGGTGATGCTGGTGGTTCTGGCGGCCGGCGTCGCGGTCTATTTCGGCAAGCAGGAATTCACCGAACCCGGACCTTCGGCTAATGGCGACACCTTCCTGGTCAAGCCGAACACCGGCGTCCAGGATATCGCCGACCAGCTCGAACGCCGCGGACTGATCAGCGACGCCCGGGTATTCCGTCTTGGCGTGCGGGCCTTCGGCAATGATTCCGCGCTGAAAGCCGGCGAGTACGAGATCAAGCCCAGGGCTTCCATGCGCGATATCATGGAGCTTTTGAAGAGCGGCAAGTCGGTGATGTATTCGCTGACCATTCCTGAGGGACTGACGGTCGACCAGGCATTGCAGCGCATCGCCGAGGAGACTGCGTTGAGCGGCGACATGCCGGCAACCACGCCGCCGGAGGGCAGCCTCGCCACCGACACGCTGCGCTTCACGCGCGGCGCGACACGCCAGCAGATGGTCGACAAGCTGCTGGCGGATCAGAAGAAGCTGGTCGACGATGTCTGGGAGCGGCGCGCGCCTGACCTGCCGCTGGCCAACGTCGAGGAGTTCGTCACGCTGGCCTCGATCGTCGAGAAGGAGACGGGCAAGGGTGACGAGCGTTCGCGAGTTGCCGCCGTCTTCCTGAACCGGCTTGCCAAGGGCATGCGCCTGCAATCCGATCCAACCATCATCTATGGGCTGTTCGGCGGCAAGGGAAAGCCGGCGGACCGGCCGATCTACCAGTCGGACATCCAGAAACAGACTCCCTACAACACCTATGTGATCAATGGCTTGCCGCCGACGCCGATTGCCAATCCGGGTCGTGCAGCGCTGGAGGCGGTGGCCAATCCGTCGAAAACCGCCGACCTCTTTTTCGTTGCCGACGGCACCGGCGGGCACGTCTTTGCCGCGACGCTGGACGAGCACAACGAGAATGTCGCCCGCTATCGCGCGTTGCTGAAGAAGCAGGCCGATGATGCCGCCAAAGCCGCCAAGACGACTGGCACCGGCGACAGCGATGCCAGCGGCGGTGACGCGGGCGCTGCCCAATAAATGAAGAAAGGCGTTGCCCGACAGGCAACGCCCTGACATTTGGAAGAGCGCCGCGCGTCCGATTTCGACGCGCCTGCGGCGCAGTCTTTTTTCAAGCCGCACTCGCTCCTGTCCGGAAAGCCGGTTCAGGGCGATGTGCCAGGGACGTGTGGGCGATATGAATTTGCAGAGCATGACCGGTTTTGCACGTGCCGTCGCCGAGCACGAAGGCACTTCGATCGCCTGGGAGGTCAAGTCCGTCAACGGCAAGAGCGTCGAGGTACGGCTGCGGCTGCCGCAAGGCTTCGAACGGTTGGAACCTGCTGTCCGGCAGATACTTCAGAAACGTTTTGCACGCGGCAATTTCCAGGCGACGCTGACCATCGGCCGTGCCGTTGGCGCGCAGGCGCAGCCGGTCGTCAACGAAGCCTTCCTGAAGGACCTTGCTGGGCTCGCCAAACGGCTGCAGGAGCAATTCGGCGTTGCTGCGGCGACGTCAGATGGATTGCTTTCGCTGCGCGGCGTGCTCGACATTCCTGAAACCGTCGAAACCGAGGAGGCGAGGGCCGCGCTCGATGCCGCGATCATGGTCGCGCTCGAAGTGGCCTTGAACGGGCTCGAACAGGCACGTCAGGGCGAAGGAGCCGCGCTGGCTTTGCTGTTGTCGGGTCATATCGACACGATCGAGGTGCTGACGCTGCGAGCCGAGGCGGATCCATCCCGCGAGACGACGGTGATTCGCGAACGCATCGCCGAGCAGGTCAGGCTGCTGATGGACGCTTCCGCCAATCTGGATGCCACCCGACTGCACATGGAGGCGGCGTTCCTGGCCACCAAAGCCGATATTCGCGAAGAGATCGACCGGCTGAAAACGCATGTCGCGTCCGGCCGGGCTCTGCTGCTGGGCGGCGGTGCGGTCGGTCGCAAGCTCGATTTTCTGGCACAGGAATTTAACCGCGAATCGAATACGCTGTGTTCCAAATCGAATGCCGCAGCCGTCACCGCGATCGGCCTGGACCTGAAGGCGGTGGTCGACCAATTTCGTGAACAGATCCAGAATCTGGAGTAGCCGATGGTTGCCAAGGATTTGGGGTCCCGCATTCGCCGCCGGGGCCTGATGCTCGTCCTGTCGTCGCCATCCGGCGCCGGCAAGTCGACGATCGCGCGCAATCTTCTGGAAAGCGATTCCAGCCTCGAACTGTCGGTCTCGGTCACCACCAGGCCGCGCCGCGGAAGCGAGATCGAAGGCGTCCACTATCATTTTCGGACGATGCGCGAATTCGAGCGGCTTCGTGATTCCGACGCACTGCTGGAGTGGGCCGAGGTGCATGGCAATTGCTATGCGACGCCGCGCGAACCGGCCGAACTGGCGCTGTCCGAGGGGCGCGACATGCTGTTCGACATCGACTGGCAAGGTGCCCAGCAGCTCAAGGAGAAGATGCGCGCCGACATTGTCTCGATCTTCATCCTGCCGCCATCGATGAAGGAGTTGAAGGCGCGGCTGAAACGTCGCGCTGAAGACCAGGAGGCGGTGATCGAGACGCGGCTGAAAAACGCCCGCAACGAGATCGAGCACTGGAAGGAATATGATTTCGTCATCGTCAATGACGACCTTGACCGCGCCTTCGCCGAAGTGCGCGGTATCGTCGTCGCCGAGCGGCTAAGACGCGACCGCCGGCCAGGCCTGTTCGATTTCGTCTCTGGACTGTTGGACGAGAAGACGGGCTGAGGCGGTGAAGCGCCAATCTCCCCCACGAGGGGTGGGAGATCGGCAGCTTCTTACACCGCATTGGTCAGCCGCACGAACTCCTCGACGCTCAGCGTTTCGGCGCGGCGTGTCGGATCGATGCCGGCGCGTTCGAGCAGGGCCTCGCCGCCGAGGTTCTTCACGCTTTGCCGCAGCATTTTGCGACGTTGGCCGAACGCGGCTTCGGTGACGCGGCCGAGTTTTTTTACCTCGGCGGACAGAGGGGTCGGGCGCGGCACCAGATGCACCACCGAGGAGGTGACCTTTGGCGGCGGCGTGAATGCCTGTGGCGGTACGTCGAAGGCGATCCTCGCCTCCGTCCGCCAGCCGGCAAGAACCCCTAGCCGGCCATAGCTGTCGCTGCCGGCGGGCGCGACGATGCGCTCGGCCACTTCGCGCTGGAACATCAAAGTCATCGAGGTGTAGAAAGGCGGCCAGTCGCTGACCGTCAGCCAGCGCACCAGCAGCTCCGTGCCGATGTTGTAGGGCAGGTTGGCCACGATCTTGACCGGACCGCCGTTCCCGGTCGCTCGGCTGGCAAGGCCTGCGAAATCCGTCTTCAGCGCATCGCCGGAAACAACCTCCAGCCGGCCGGGATAGTGGTCGGACACTTCGGCAAGAGCAGCCAGGCAACGTTCGTCGCGCTCTATGGCGACCACATGGCGCGCTCCGTTGTTGAGCAAGGCGCGGGTCAGCCCGCCGGGACCAGGACCGACCTCGATTACTGTTGCATCGGACAAGTCGCCGGCGGTGCGCGCGATCTTGCCGGTGAGGTTGAGGTCGAGCAGAAAATTCTGGCCGAGCGCCTTCTTCGCCTGCAACCCATGACGCTCGATCACCTCGCGTAGCGGCGGCAGCCCGTCGATGCTCATGCCCGAGGTCTCATACGGCGATTGCCTTCGTGTTCGTGTCGGCCAGCCGCCGGGCAAGCTTCAGCGCGGCTATCAAGCTGTCGGGCCGCGCCACACCCTTGCCGGCGATGTCGAAGGCCGTGCCGTGGTCGGGCGAGGTGCGGATGAAGGGCAGGCCGAGCGTGACATTGACCGCCTCGTCGAAAGCCAGCGCCTTGGCCGGGATCAGCGCCTGGTCGTGATACATGCAAAGGGCCGCGTCGTAGCCCGCCCGCGCCCGGACATGGAACAACGTGTCGGCCGGCAAAGGGCCGAAAGCGTCGATTCCTTCGGCACGCAGGATGTCGACCGCCGGGCGCACGATCAGCTCGTCCTCGAGGCCCATGGCGCCGCCTTCGCCGGCATGTGGGTTGAGCCCGGCAATCGCCAGCCTCGGCTTGGCGATGCCGAAGCGGCCGGTAAGGTCGGCGGCGGTGATGCGCGCGGTGGCGACGATCAGTTCGGTGGTCAGTGCCTTCGGCACCTCGGCCAGCGCGATGTGGATGGTGACGGGAACGGTGCGCAGGTCGGGTCCTGCCAGCATCATCACAGGCATCGCCTCGACGCCGCTGTGCCGGGCTGCCAGATGCGCCAGATATTCGGTGTGGCCGGGAAAGCGAAAGCCCGCATCGTAGAGCGGCTTCTTGGCGATGGGGCAGGTGACCACGGCCGAGGCTTCGCCGGCAAGGCAATCGGCGACGGCGCGGTCGATGGCCTCGATGGTGGCGGCCGCATTGGCCGGATCCGGCCGGCCGGGGCTGTCGATGCAGCCGGCGGCTAGCGGAACGATCGGCAAGGCGCGGGCAAAGACCTGCGCCGCTTGCGCTGATGTCGTTTCGACGACCGGCAGCGAAATGCCGAGCAGGCGCGCCCGGGAGGCGATCAGCGCCGGATCGGCGAGCAGGTAGAAGGGGGGCAGGGCGGCAGCTTCGCGCGCCATAAAGGCGGCGATGGCGATCTCCGGCCCAATGCCGGACGGATCGCCGGCGCTCAACGCGAGCGCACTCACTGTGTTGCCCACGTCAGCGCTTGACGATGCGGGCTTTTGCCTTCAGCTCGTCGACATATTTCTTGCTGAGCGCGTCGGCATCCTTGTCGCCGCCGGAGCCTTCGGCCTGAAACGCCATCTGGGCGACCTTGTCGTCGGACACTTCGCGCGACGAGCAGATGCCGATGAATTCGACGCCGCGCTCGGTTTCGCGCGTGGCGGTGGCACCGCCGACTTTGGTAGCCTTGATCTGCTCGGCCCAGTCCGGCGGCAGCTGCGGCGCGAGCACCCGGCCCAGATCGCGAACGGTGACGTCGATCAAGCCCTTGGCGAATTCGCGCGTCGTGTTGCAGCCGTTGAAGCGGGCGCGCATGGCGTCGGCCTCGCGCTTGCGTTTGCCCAGCGTCGCGCTGCGTTCAGCCGCCGGCACCACGAAGATGACCTGCTGCAGCATGTATTCGGTGGCGCTCGGTTTGGCGCCGCCTTTTTCGAGCATCTTCCTCACGAGATCCTGCTCGCTGACGGCACCTGTGCCGTCGCCGGAACGGTAGCGTGCGCTCAAAGCCTGGTTCCAGGCCATCTGGGCGCGGATGAATTCCTTGAAGTGGCTCTTGGTGACACCTGACTTCTCCATGACGCCGTCAAGCTGGCTGAGCTGCATCTTGTTGCTCGAGGCAAAGCGCTGATACGCCGCCTCGACCTGTGCGTCGCTGATGCGGATGCCAAGCCGCTTGGCCTCGGCCATACGCAGCGTCTGGTCGATCATTTCCTGGCCGGCATCGCCCTTCTTGCGCTGCAGCTTCAGGAAGGCGGCGCGATGGGCGATGTCGCCGCTGGTGACCGGAATGTCGTTGACGACGTATTTGATCTCGCTGGCGAAAGCCGGCGGCGTCATTGCAGTGATCGACACGGACGTCGCCGCCACGAGCAACGCGAAACCTGCTGAAAAGAGGTATTTCCTCATCGTTGGTATCCCAATTCTATCCCGGTCCCGCCCAATTTCATCTTTCCAGGTGCGCGAAATCCGTGCCAGCCCTATGCGGCGAAACGATGTCGCCGATTGTTACTGGATCGTGTCGACGCCACTGGTCGACGAGCCGAAATCGCCGAGGGTGCGGAACGACAGATTGAAGCCGATGGTCTGCGACACCTCCCTGGTGTTCAGATCGCGCGACTGCGAGTAGGTCATCAGATAAGTGAAGCAGGAATCGTTGTAGGCGAAGCCGACACCGTCCTTGACCAGCAGGCTTTGCTGCAGGTCGTAGGTTCCTGTGCCGAAGACGCGCCAGTTTTCGGCCAGATGCGTGGATGCACCAAGTGTGACTTCGTGGCGGTCTTCCGTGAAACCGTACAGCGGCTGGGCCTGGATGAAGGCGTATTTGGCGCTCAGCGACACAGGCAGGCCGGAATAGGCGGCCTTCACCTCGGCACGGCGGACCTCGAAACTCTGTTCGTCGAAACGGCCGCTGACCGAGGCCGCGAAGCCGTTGGGGCTGTTGATGCCGAACAGGCCGACATAGTCGGACTTGGTCGTGTCGAGGCCGGAATTGGCGCCGACATTGACCAGATCCGGCGCGGCAAAGGAGTTCTCGCCGCCGATCTGATAGGATTGGCCGAAAATCGCATTGGTGCCCCAGCCATTATTGTACGAGCCGGAATAGCGGAAGCCGACATTGGCGCGCGAACCGCCTTCGACGCGGTCGTAACCGGAGAACTTGTCGCGCTCGAACAAGGTGGTCGCGTCGAAGACCATGCTTTGGGCGTCTTCGTTGGGCACTGAGAGGCCGCCGACATATTGCTCGTTCGGACGCATGAAGACCTGCGCCATTGGCTCGATGACATGGCTGGACCCGCTGGCCATGGAAAACAGCACCGGCCAACGCATCTCGAGGCCCGCGGTTGCCATGTAACGGGCAAATGACGAGCGCATATCGTCCTGCTCGCCCAAATGCGTTGCCATTCGGTCGATGGCGTCTAGCGAAGCCGACGATGCGTTGAGGTAGTCCACATCGCCCTGCAGCGCGAGCAACGGCGTTAGCACCAGTCCGTCATCTGTGACGAAACTCCGCTTCCACTCGGCCTCGGCGGTGAGACGGCCCGATTCGCCTTCGATGCCGCGGACGCGCTGCGTCGGAGTGAGGGCATTGTAGGGCTGGACGAAGGTCTCATCGACATCGTCGCGGCGGATGACACGCGCGTTGACATTGAGGGACAGCTGGCCGCCGGCCACCGAGGCATCAGGAATATAGGCGTAATCGAGCGACGGCAGCACCCACGGCTGTTGTCCACTTCGCGCAGAGATATTGTCGTCAGGCGTATCTTCCTGCACATCGAAATGCATGGCGCGCACGTCGAAATAATTGCGGCCGTTGAGACCCGTCAAGTAGACTGACGACTGGTGAACGCTGCTATTGTACTTGTCGATGCCGTAGGTGTTCGAGAAGTTCTTGTCGGTCTGCAGCAGCACGTCCCAGCCGAAGTTCCAGCGTGAGTTGATGGCGAACTGCCCCTGGGTACCCATCATGCCGCGGAATTTGTTGGGATCGCCGGCGCTGCCCGAATTGACGTTGTGGCCAGAGCTGGATGGGAAGGCAGTGGTGTCGAGGAAGGCGTCGGGATTCTGCTGGTGTATCCCGGCGATCTTCAAGCTGTACTCGCCATTGTCGAAGCGCTGACGCCACTCGGCCTCACCGAGGAAACCCTGCCTGGTATAGCCGGTGCCGGTGACGGTCAGGTCGTAGGTCGGCGCCAATGCGAGATAATAGGGGACTTTCACGCCGACGCCGAGATCGCTCTTGTAGATGATGCTCGGGATCAGGAAGCCGCTCTTGCGCTTCACCGTCGGGTCGGCAATTTCGAATGCAGGCAGATAGGCAAGCGGAAAACCGAAGAATTCGAAATTCGCATTCTCGAAGCGAACCGTCTTCTTCTCACCGTTCCAGATGATCTTCTTGGCCTTGACGCGCCAGGTCGGCGCTTTGTCCGGCTTATCCTCGCACGGCTCGCAGGCGGTGTAGACGCCATTGTGGAAAGTGGTCAGCACGCCGCCCATGCGTTCTGCGCTTTCGGCGGCGAAATAGGCCTTGTCGATGGTCTCGACCCGCAACGCGTTGACGAAGCCGTCGGCGAAGTCATCGGTGATGTCGATATGTTGCGAATTGATCTTGGTGCCGTCGCTGTTGATGACTTCGACGTTGCCGCTCGCGACCATCCGCTTGGTGTTGCGGTTGTATTCGACCCGCTGGGCGACAAGGCGATTGCCACCATAGTCGATCTGCACACCGCCGACGGCGGTCACGGTCTGGTTGTCGTTGTTGTAGACCAGCGTATCGGCCGCCAGCAGCATTTGCGAGCCGGCCGGAACCGATGTCGCCATGTCGCCGACGTCCTGCGCAAGCGCCGGTGCCGGAACGGCGTAGGCAAGCACGCACGCCAAGGCGGTCGCCGCATAGAGGCGCGCCAAACCGGCCTGCCTGTTGCTGGGCAAAAACGCCTCCCTCACTAGCCGTCTTCCTTGTATAGCAGGAAAGTCACCCCGAAGAACATAGCCACCATGACCGGTACCCAGGCGGCTACGACAGTCGGCACGAATCCCGCCACGCCGAATGCCTTCACCAGCACCGAAACGACATAAAGCAGAAAGCCAGCGATGATGCCACCCAGAATCATCGTCGCCGACTGTCCCATCCTGGCAAATCGCATTGAAACCGTTGCCGCGATCAGCGTCATGGCGACGAGAAGGAACGGCAACGCCACGAGCGAATCAAACTGCATGGCAAAGGCATTTGCCTTGAGGCCAAAGGAGCGGGCAACCTCGACCTTTCCGGGCAGGTCGTAGAACGGGATGGTTTCGGGGCGAGCCAGCCGCTCTTGCACGAATTCGGGCTTCAGATTGGTCGGTACGCGATCGGTTGCCGATGCCTGGATCGTGCCGTTCTGGAACGTCTTGACGTCCTGCAATTCCCAATAGCCGTCGCGCAGGAAGGCACGGGCGGCGTCCTTGCGCTCGACGATGTTGCCTTGCGGGTCGAGAATGAAAAATACGACATCGGCCATTTCCAGGCCCTGGTTCAGGATGGCCCGCGCACCGATGATGGTGTCGCCCGAACTGGTTTTCTGACGGATCCAGGGCGCGGCATCGGCCGAGACCGTATTCGATTTGCCCGAACGCAGCTGGGTTTCGATCTGCTCGGACCAGGAGAATGCGTGCGCGGCGAGTGGATTGATGACGCCAACCGACAGGACGCCGAACAGCAAGGCTCCGATACAGCAGGGCAAGAGGAACTGCCAGGCGGAAACACCGGCGGAACGCGCGATGACCAGCTCGTAGCGCCGGTTCAGCGACACCAGCGTCGCCATCGCCGAGAAGAGACCGACGAACGGCACCGTCTGCAGCATGATCATCGGCATACGGAGGCCTGAAATGGCTACCGCCGTGCCGTAGGTGAAGCCGGGCAGGCCGGTGGTGCGTCCGGACAGCTCGGTGAAATCGATCAGGAACACCAGCGCCAGGAGGCCGATGAAGAACCAGATGGTGATCGTCACATAGCGGAAAAAGAAATAGCGGCCCAGTGTCCAGCCCATCAGCCGACCCCTTGGCCTGATGCGCCGCGCCTGGACAAACGCAATTTGAAAGCATTCCAGCTGTCAGCGATGCGCGTGGCGAAGTTTGTCATCCAGTCCGCCCAGGTCACGGGCAGTTCCAGTGTCCGGTTGGAGACGATGAACCAGATCGCCACCGCGGAAGCCACGATCGGCACGCCATAGACCATATACGCATATTGCGGGACCTCATCCGCCTTGCTGGCGGCAAAAAAGCCCAGCCAACGCACGAACAGCGATATCGTGATCGCCGTGATCAGCGGATTGACGCGCGCCTCGCGGTGCGAGCGCGCATCGCCGGCGACTGCAAGCGCGATCAGCGCGAAAACCATGGAATAGGTCCATTCCGAGAACCGTTGGTTGACCTCGGCCCGGTATTCGTAGGGGTTCTGCTGATAATACTTGTCGTTGGCACCCGGGTTGAGCAGGTACTGTGTCGTCTGGTCCTTGGGCAGGAGCGTCACCGCCGAAGCCGCCGCCATGAAGGCCGACATGTCGAAGGCATAGGAGGTGAAGCGGATGACGGAGAGATCGCCGGTCAGCGTTTTGCGATGGATGACGCCGTCATTCATCATCAGCACCTTTTCACCGCCGCGTTCGACGATGCTGCCGGTCTTGGCGTAGTAGACGAGGTTGACGCCTTCTTCGCGCGAATCGGCGACGAAAATGCCACCCAGCCGATTGTTCGGAAGGCGCTCGCCGATCTGCAGGAACAACCCGTCGTCAATCTTGCGGAAGGTGCCTTCCTGGATGATCAGCGACAACAGATCCGCGCGCGACGACGCCACCAGGGCCCGGTTCTTCTGCCGTGCGTAAGGGTCGATGCCGTTGTCGACGGCAAAGGAAAAAACGGCGGCGGCGAGCGCCAGCAACATGATCGGCCGCACGATCGTCCAGCGCGAGGCCCCCGCGGCGTTGACGACGGCGAGTTCGGAATCCGAATTCATGACACTGAGTGTCTGTGCGACCGCTACCACCAGGGCAAAAGGCACCACGATCGGGATGATGGACGGAAGGATGAGGGCGGCGACTTCGAAGAAGGTCAGCGCCGACTGGCCGCTGTCGGTGACCAGATCGATCTTTGCCAGCACCTGCGTCGTCCATACGATCGCCAGCGTCCACACAAGAGCGGCCATGAAGACCACGAAAGCGCGGCGCATGATGTAGCGTTCAACGACCTTCATGAAGGCTTTTCTCGATTTTTTCGAACGGCATCATGCCACCGAACAAGGTAGCTGTCCGGCAGCGCCTGCACAACTGGCTCATCAGATGGTCTATCCGGGTTCTGTCCCACATCACGCCCCCCGGCTGGGCGGAGTGTCGGCGGGAATGGATAAGAAAGGGCGAACATCGATGGTTAACAACAGGTTGCGGCAAAAAGCGGGGCCGTGCCGCGACGAATCGTCATCGATTCCATAGGTCATATGGGATGCCAATTCGGCAAAGTCTTGCCAAATGCCGGAAAACGACCAAATGTCGCGCATCGTTTCGAACCGCTTCCCCAAAAGTCGCGCATTCCCTGAAAGCAGGACATGATGAATCAAAGACCGTCGATCGCCTTCGCCAAATTTTCCGGGTCCCAGAGCGCGGTGAACAAGAAGGGCACGGTCTTCGTGCTCGCGGCGGATGAGGGCGGCCTGAGCGACGTCGCCAAGGCCGGTGATCCCGGCAAGACACTGGAGCGGGCCTTTCCCGTGGCTGAGTTCACGGGCAAGTTCGCCAGCACGGTGGAAGTTCTGGCGCCGCAGGGAGCATCGCTCGACAGACTGGTGGCGATAGGCGCCGGCAAGGTATCGGGACTGGACGAATATGCGTGGTTGAAGCTTGGCGGCACCGTTGCCGCGTCGCTGCGCAAGGCGACCGAAGTGGCGGTGGTCCTCGATGTGGCCGGCGCCTCGCCGAGCGCGAAAGACGCGGCAAGCCTTGCCGCGGGCATTCTCCTGCGCAGCTATTCCTTCGACAAGTACAAGACCAGGAAGGACAAGGACGACGGCAAGGCAGAGCCGAAGAAGCCGGTCAAGGTGACCATCCACACCGCCGATCCGGCCGCTGCGAAGAAGGCCTTCGCCGATGCCGAGGCGGTGATAGACGGCGTCCTACTGGCGCGCGACCTCGTCAACGAACCGGCAAACGTGCTTGGGCCGGTCGAGTTCGCTGCCCGCGCCAAGGAACTCGTGGCACTAGGCGTCAAGGTCGAGATATTGGCTGAGAAGGAAATGAAGAAGCTCGGCATGGGCTCGCTGCTCGGTGTCGCGCAAGGATCGCCGCGCGGCGCCCGCATGGCGATCATGCAGTGGAACGGCGGCAAGCCGAAGGACAGCCCGATCGCCTTCGTCGGCAAGGGCGTCACTTTCGACACTGGCGGCAATTCCATAAAGCCGGCCTCGGGCATGGAGGATATGAAGGGCGACATGGGCGGTGCCGCCGCCGTTACCGGCCTGATGCATGCGCTGGCGGCCCGCAAGGCGAAAGCCAATGTCGTCGGTATCATCGGACTGGTCGAAAATGCCGTCGACGGTCATGCCCAGCGCCCCGGTGATATCGTCACTTCGATGTCGGGCCAGACCATCGAGGTGCTCAATACCGACGCCGAGGGCCGCCTCGTGCTGGCCGATGCGTTGTGGTACTGCAACGACCGCTTCCAGCCGAAATTCATGGTCAATCTGGCGACGCTGACCGGCGCCATCATGGTGGCGCTCGGTCAACATTATGCCGGCCTCTTTTCCAACAATGACGAACTGGCCGAAAAGTTGGCGGCGGCGGGGCAGGCGACGCAGGAACGGCTGTGGCGCATGCCGCTGGGGGCCGAATACGACAAGCTGATCGATTCCAAGAACGCCGACATGAAGAACATCGGCGGCCGTTTTGGCGGCGCCACCATCGCGGCGCAGTTTCTGCAGCGCTTCGTCAAGGACACGCCATGGGCCCATCTCGACATTGCCGGCACGGCGATGGGGGCGCCGTCGAACGAGATCAACCAGTCCTGGGGTTCCGGTTTCGGCGTCAGGCTGCTCGACCGGCTGGTGCGCGACAATTATGAGCAGTGAACGGGTTCAATCACTATAGGCTGAAGCGATGGCCGACGTCCTGTTCTACCACCTGACCGAATCGACGCTGGAGGATGCGCTGCCAGGCCTCCTGGAGCGCAGCGTCGACCGTGGCTGGCGCGCCGTGGTGCAGACAGGCACCGAGGAACGCCGCGATGCGCTCGACCAGCATCTTTGGACCTTCCGGGACGATTCGTTCCTGGCGCACGCGACCGATCGTGAGGCTCATCCCGGCGAACAGCCGATTCTGTTGACCACCGGCGACAGCAATCCCAACGACGCAAAGATAAGGTTCCTGGTCGACGGCGCGGTGCCGCCTGACCTTGGCGGCTACGAGCGCGCCGTGTTCCTGTTCGATGGCCACGATGCCGCCCAGCTCGAGGCGGCGCGAGGGCACTGGAAGGTGATGAAGAGCGCTGGCCACGCCGTCACCTATTGGCAACAGACGCCAGATCGCCGCTGGGAGCGCAAGGCTTAAGGCAGGTCGCCTGAACGTGACTGAGGCAGGTCGCTGACCGTTCAGTCGACCCGCTTTTGGACCAGTGCCCTGTCCCGGATGAAAGTCTCTACTACTTTGCCTTGATCCGGCTCTGTTTGCGGCTGACGTAGTCGCCGTGTTTCAATTTCATGAACGCGTCCGCAAGGTTGCGGTGCGAACTCCTGAATACGTACCATTCTCCATCTGGAACCCGGCGCTGGTAGAGAATCCTGCCTGCCTGGCGATGTTCGAAACAGGAAAGAGCGTTGGAGTCGCCTCCGGCTCCGTGCCATTTTGCGCGGAAGCACAGCTTGCCTCCTCCGGGAATGAACCAGATGCCGTCACCGTAGCCCAGCTTGCGCGCCTTGTCCGAGGTCCAGGCACTGAACTGACGGCGCTGGACGGCAAAATATCCGGCACCCTCCCGACCCCAGAGCCACGAGCGGTTCTGGTACATCTGGTAGATGCCTTTGTCCGGCACCACCTCTGCCCGCATGGCCTGTTCGGCGATTTTCGTCGCCGTCTTGGCTGTTGCGGGAATCTGGAAAGCAAACAGACCAATGGAACAGGCAAGTGCCGTTCCGATACAATTGCCCAGTACTCGTTTCACAACCCCTACCCCTACTGTTACGCCACGCCCAGTTTATGAGAACGCTTGAGATGATTTCAGGTGAATCCTGAAATCTGAATCCGCCACTAAATCAAAGAGATGGAGCATGATGCCTGGACAGATGGTGCCCCGTTTGTCCGAAAAGCCGCTTTCTCACTTTTTCAGTATCATGCTCTAGGGCAAGACATGCTGGGTCACCCTCCAGTCGGGCAGACCATAGCCGCCCAGCCACGGCCACACTTCCTTCTGGTTGAAGTAGACGACCGAAGTCAGAGCCGGGAACTCCGCGTAGGATTTGCGGGAATCTTCCTGCCATTTCGAGACATAGTCCTGCTTTCCGACATAGCCGAGTTCCGCAACGACGATCGGCTTGTTGAACACCGCAACGCGGTCATAGCCGGGCTTCAGCAGTTCAGCGAAGGTGCGGTCACGACCGGTCTCGTCACCGTCTTTTTTCTGCAGACCGAACACCGACAGGCCGATGACGTCGACATAGTCGTCGCCGGGGTAGTATTTTTCCAAACCCTCTTCGCCTTTGGGCGACCACATGTACTTGGCGGCGGGGGCAGCCTTGCGGCAGATGTCGACTTCGCGCTTGTAAGCGGAGATCCAGTCCTTGGGAGCCCAGTTGGCCCAGGTGAAGCGGCCGTTCTTGTCTTCCATTTCCTGAGCCCAGCGAATGGTCACCGGGCTCTTCATCTGTCCCACCAGGCCGCAGATTGCCTGCATGTTGGCATCATATTTGCCGCTCAAAATGCCGTCGCGCAATTCGGGCGGGGTGATGCGCCAGTCCTTGGACCATGTCCACGGCTCAATCGTGATCAGAAGCGAACGGCCGCGCTGCAGCGCATAAGCGTCGGCAAGCGGCAGCGTCGACAGATCGACGTCTTCCCAGGGCAGGAACAGCTCTTCGATGCTGGCGCTCTTGTCGGTGCTGAAGTCCCCGTAGGGATCATAGGAACCGAACGCCGACGCAGCGCTGCTCGTCTGAACGGGGTCGGTCGCGGTTACGGAGCCGGCCCCTCCTGCAGTAGGGAAGGCGGCGCTTCCGCCCAATACCAGCGCGATTGCAAGTGCCTTTGCCGCGGAGTGTGTCATCATAGATTCTCCCATGGCCTCGACTTCTCGCGGAAGTTAAGGCTTCGCCCGTGCGCATCGATGCCTGATCGATACGGCTACCCAAAAAACCTGTCGGCTCCATTGGCGGAATCTGCGGGATTTCGGAGCGATCATTGGCGGTTGTGCGAACCTTCGCACGAAGCCCACCCAAAATTACTTCTCAAGGCGCCAACACAGAAGGAGCCGTCGAGAGAGTTTCGCCGCGATACTCACAAATTCGCGTCAATATTCCGATATATCATCCCGGTCTAATTTAAGAGCCGGGCGGACCAAAGAGTCAAGCGCAATTAATGGTTGCTTAACCATGATGTTCGCAACATGGTTAACGCTGCCTTGGGCGCTTCTTCCTGCGGACAGCCTCGGCCCCTTCGACGGATTCTCCGACGCTGAAACTTTTGCCGGCTGTGATTGCAGTGCTGGTCGGGGGAGGCGTCCACGGAATTTCCCTCCCGATTCAAGATGTTAAGTTAACCAATTCGCAAGAAGTATAGTTAACCAACACTTAATTTAGTTGACTCTAAGACACCCAAGTGGATTCTAAGGGCGGGTTTTCAAGGCGCGTCTGCCGTCGTTCGGCTGATGCTCGGGTGGCGGCGGTACGTGTATGAGTGTTTCCGCGGACGTGGGGATCATCAGCGGCAAGACCATGCCGAAACGGGGGCGTGGGGCGGCTCCGGGGAAGGCGGCGGAGAAGCCTCCTTTTCTGGTGCCGGTGCTGTCGGCCACCCAGCGGCGGATCTGGAGGCTGGGACTTGCCTGCTGGTCGGTAACGTTCGGATTTTTCTGGTTCTGGTGGCTGCAGCCCGGGCACATCGAACATGTCATTCCATACATGCTGGCGACATTGACGCTCGTATGGCTGACGTTCATGCCGATGTATTTTCTCTTGAACGTGCATGCGATGAAAAAGCCGTCCAGTCTTCACACGATCCCGGAACGTTCGCGGGTCGCGATGGTGGTGACCAAGGCTCCGTCCGAACCGTTTTCGGTGGTTGCGCGAACGCTCGAAGCGATGCTGGCGCAGGACTGTCCGCATGATACCTGGCTGGCCGACGAGGACCCGTCAGAGGAAACGATTGCCTGGTGCGATGCCCATAACGTCATGATTTCGACGCGGCGCGGGCGGGAAGATTATCACCGCAAGGTGTGGCCCCGCCGGACGCGCTGCAAAGAGGGAAACCTGGCGTTCTTCTACGACCACTATGGTTATGAGCGCTACCACTTCGTCGCTCAGATGGATGCGGACCACGTCCCGACACCAACCTATCTCAGGGAAATCCTGGTCGCCTTTGCCGACCCGGCGGTTGGCTATGTATCGGCGCCGAGCATATGCGACAACAATGCCGCTGAAAGCTGGTCGGCACGCGGCCGACTGTTCCCGGAAGGGATGTTCCACGGACCCTTGCAGTCCGGCCATACGGGCGACGGAACGCCGCTCTGCATCGGCTCGCACTATGCCGTGAGAACCGCAGCGCTCAAGCAGGTCGGCGGCCTTGGCCCGGAACTGGCCGAAGATCACTCGACGTCCATGCTGTTCATTGCGGCTGGTTGGCGCGGTGTGCATGCCATAGACGCCATTGCCCATGGCGATGGCCCGCAGACCTTTGCCGATCTTGTCACGCAGGAGTTCCAGTGGTCGCGGAGCCTGATGACGATCATGCTCGAATACTCGCCCATATACCTTTCCAAGCTATCGCCACGGCTGAAATTCCAGTTCCTGTTTCGCCAGCTCTGGTATCCGCTTTTCGCCGTGTTTTCGCTTGTCATGTACGTCATGCCTATGTACGCGCTTCTGACGGGGAAGAGCTTCGCCAATGTGACATATGTTGATTTCCTTTTATACTATGCTCCGAACTCTATTTCCCTGATTATGCTGGTGATGTTGCTGAAGGCATTCGACCTGTCGCGCCCGCTCACTGCCAGGACGATCAGTTGGGAGGGAATGTTGTTCTCATTCTTCGCGCGTTGGCCGTGGGTGCTGGCGGGCACGCTGTCGTCGATCCGTGATTATGTGACCAAGTCGTTCGTGGATTTTCGTGTTACCCCCAAGGGCAGTGGCCCGAAAAATCTGCTGCCTGCCCGCGTCATCGTTCCGTATGTGGCACTTGCAATCGGAGCTTCGCTGCCGGTCCTTCTGGTGGACCGCGCGTCGGATGCCACCGGCTTCTACTGGTTCGCTGCCTTCAATGCGTTCGTCTACGGGTTGCTTGTGGTCGTAATCATCACCAGGCACCTGGCGGAGAACAGAATTTCGTTGCGGCGCAACGTCGCGAAACTCGCCTTGCAGGCCTCGCTCGCTGGCGTTGCGCTCTTCGTCCCGGGCGCTGCGTTTTATGACCGCGGCCTGGAAGGCATATATGGGCTCCAGCAGGGAGCAGGCGGTGTGCGCATCGTCAGCGTGGCCTACCCGGTTTCCGGAGCCGGGCGTGGTGGGAGCGGAACCCGCACATTCCATCTTGACCCCGCCTGGGATCGGCCAATCGTCAGATAGTCTGGAAGAGCCTGGCGCCCGCCAACTCAGGAATTGCCATGACAAAACACCCAAGGCACGGGGATTTCTCGACCCCAGGGGTGGAAGCGGTGGCTAATTCGAGATCTGTCGGTTCGCCGGGCGAGTGAACCTGGCACTTGGAAAATGGCAGCGGCTTTGAGATTGCAACGTAGCATCAGGCCCTTTGCTCTTTCGGTTGTCATCGCGGTTATGCACGGAACGGTCAGATGGAATTGAAGACACAGCCCGGTTCACAAGGTTCCAAGCGCTTCCTCCGCGCAGGCCTGCTGATCGCTTGCACCGGGTTTTTCTCCTGGGTGCTTCTGGGTGTCTACCGCGGCTTCATCATCGATCCCCAATCGACGCTCCAGGGTCGCTTGGCCTCTATCCCCAGCGGGATAGCGTCAAGCTACCACGATCTGATTTTCATTTCGTCGCTGACGGCAGCAGCCCTGCTCCTGCTTTTCCTGGCAAAGGCCAGCCGCCTCTTCGGCGTCGTCGTGGTCATCACTTTCTATCTCGCCATCCTGATTTCGCTATGTTGGGGGTTTGCCAACATCAATCTCGTCAAAATGCTGAGCGAGCCGTTTACTTTCCAGTGGTTGATCTATGGCGACTTCCTGCAGAATGCCGACGCCAAGAACGCCATAGGTGACGCGCTCAACCCAAGGGATTTCGCATTCTCGTCGTTGTCCATAGTTCTGGCGCTGGTCTTGGGTTATGCGACAGCAGGGCTGTGCGTGCGGCTGGCGGGAACTGCTCGAGCGGTATTGCTGGGGACGCTTTTCCTGTGCGTCGGTGCTGGACTGGTCGGCACCGGGTACCATGTTCGGGCGACGGCCTTGCCAGAGGCAAAGGTTGCCAACCCTATCGTGTACTTTGTTGAATCGGCTCTGTTCAGTCCGACCCCCGTCGTTTTCGCCGTGAATACCGGGGTGGACGTTGACGTCGCCAGCGTTGGGGAACGTCCGGCGGAGACGTCCAGCTTCAAGGTGCAATCACCAAATCCGATAAAGAACGTGCTGGTTTTCATGATGGAATCGGTGCCATCCCGATACGTCGAGACGTTTGGTGGAAAGTATACTGTTACACCAAACATAAAGAGCTACTCAAGTGACTCGATACGCTTCGACAATATATATGCGCACACTCCCTCTACAAACTATTCGATATTTTCGTTGTTCAGCTCGATGTACAATGACATATCTTACTATGGAATGACCGCGAGCCATCCGGATCTGCCGCTGAGTTCAATATCCAACACTCTGACCGCAAGCGGCTTTCGCACCGGATTTTTCTGGAGTGCGGATTCACGGTTCCAGCGCGTGGATGAGTTTCTGCTCAACAAGGGGCTTGATGTCATTCAGGACTACCGTGGGCAGAAATGCGATATTCCCACATTCAAGCTCAGTTCCAAGGAATGGAAGAATTTCGACTACAACAGCGATCTCTGTACCGCTCAATCCGTCATCAACTGGGTGAATGAGGATGCCGAAAATCCCTTCTTCGCGGTGATGTTTACGGCGATGACCCATTACCCGTATCTCATCGACAGCCCGCTGTTTACGGCGATGAAAGAGATCCCCGACCTCTCTGACGGCTCGAAAGTTCACTATTCCGATGACGAGAAGTTCAACGCCTACCTCAACGCGCTGAAGGTCGGCGACCAGGCGCTGGGACAGATACTCGATTCACTCAAGCAGTCCGGCAAACTCGATTCGACGCTTGTGGTCATACTCGGCGACCACGGTGAAGCGTTTGGAGAGCATGGGAACTACGTTCATGCCAGTGCTCTCTACGAAGAAAATATCCATATCCCGCTTATCATGATCAACAAGCAGCTTTTCCATGATGACGTCGCACATGCTGTCGGTGGGATTATCGACATAGCCCCGACCATCCTCGATATACTCGGCCTTCCGCTTCCAAGATCCTGGCAGGGTCACAGCTTGTTCAGCGAGCAGCGGCCGAACAAGACATTCTTCTTCATTCCCTGGAGCGGTTTCCAATTCGGCTACCGCGAAGATGATCGAAAGGTCACCTTCAACGCGACCACCGGCAGCATCGAGGCGTATGACCTCAAGACGGATCCTACGGAAAAGGTCAACCTCATCAAGGCCGGCACCGGCGATCGCACCGCCATCCTGCAGCCGATCGCGGGATGGGTACAGTCGCAGAAGCGCCGCGTTGCCGATATGATCGCCGATGCGACGAAAGACGCGGCGCGTTGCAGCATTGCCAGCCTCGAGATCGACGCGGCCGGTACCAGCTTCGAGGGTTCCCCTCGGCTCGACGTGCTTGTCGACGGAAAGCCGGTTGGACAGGCGGACGTCCTGGGGACGGAAAGCACGGCGATCACAGCAGAATCGATCGTCGCGGAGTTGAAGGCAGCGTCCGCTCATACCGTACCATTTCGCTTCAATCTAAGCGCCGTGCCCAATCCGCGGAAAATCGAACTCCGCTATGCCAACGACTTGTGGGCGGGGCAGGGCAAGGCTGGCGATCGCAACCTGTTCGTCAAGAATATCAAGATAGACGGCCGAGTGGTGCCGAAGAGCAAGCTGCATGTCGACAACAAGACTGTAGGGTTCATCGATGACAGCGGGACCAGCATGTTCAACAGCGGCTCGCTGTGGGTCAGCGGTCCATTTGTCGAGGGGTGCATATAGCGGCATAGGCACTCTGGAGCGGGCCGCCACATCCAGCCACTTCCGGCGATAAGGATCGCCAGCCCTTTTTGTCGGCTGGAGAGAGCCTGGGGCAGTCGGCCCTGCCGGCGCCGGTTGCGGCGCTGAGCGTTTTATACATCGCAACATCCCTGACAGCCCGAGCGCCGGCTTCTGTTTGCCGCGGGCGCGAGTCCGTCGCGTATGCCGGTGTGCCGTTTGGCAAGGCTCCGTCTGCCAGCCGATCCGACAATCGAATTTCCTTCAAATTCGAGCGAAGAGTGAAAGGCTGCGTTCATTATGACGTTTGCACGAATTTTAATAAGTCTCTTCTAATATGACGGAACGATGTGAGTGGAAAACGACCACTCACGAGCGATTAGAAACGACGGATTCGAAGTATATTCTTCGCTTTCAATCACGTTGCATTACAGGGCAGGGAGCAGATGATGAGACAGTTTATGGAAAATCTGACCGGCAGAAAATATGCCTATGCTGTTGCTGCAATCGCATTGGCCTCGATGTTGTCAGGCTGCCAGACGATGGACACGACCAAGACCAGCTCAATCAACGGACGGATCGTTGATCAAGGTTTTGGCAAGAAGGTCCAGCACGTCAGGAAGCTCGATCGCGTCGGAAAGAAGGTTCTCTACCGCAAGCCGCTCACACAGACGACCATGGTGACGCGTACGAGGCAGGAGACCTATGCGGCCTTCGTGCGGCCGCAGCGGGTCGGCAGGCCGGCGACGGTGAAGGTCTCCTACAGCCCGGGCAATGGCGGCCCGTTCCTGGGTCATTCGCCCTGGATTTGCGGCCCGAGCGGTTTCGGCCAGCGCGCCAGCTGCCGTTCGCGTTACTAGACTGGAACATCGGACCTGAAGTGGCGGCCGATTTGATCGCCGTCTGGTCTTCGCCGGGGGGCGCCGTCGAGGGCGAGAGGTTTGGCGCGTTGCGCCTTGCCTCTTGCCCTCCGGGCGCCATCGGTCTGTTGGGCGGGAACCTTCAGGAAGTCCCGATCAGCTCATGATGGCCGGCCCGGGCGGAGCCAGCCGTCATTGTCACTGGGCGCCGGCTGTGGCCGCGCGACATAGGCCGATGCTCCATTCGCTTCGTGATAGACCCGTGCCAGCATTTCAGCCAGCACGCCCGACGTCACCATCTGCACCCCGGCGATGAGCAGGAAGAAGCCGGTGAACAGCATCGGGCGTGTTCCGATGTCCTCGGCGAAAAGCAGCTTCAGGCAAAGCAGGTAGGCAAGGATCAGCGAACCCAGCGCGCCAAGCACGATGCCGATGCCGCCGAAGAAGTGCCCGGGCCGTGTGCGATAGCGCATGAAGAAATACATGAACACCAGATCGAGCACGACCCTGAAGGTGCGCGAAATGCCGTATTTGGACTGGCCGTGGATGCGGGCATGGTGCGTCACCACCTCCTGCGCGATGCGTCTGGGTGTCGTCACCGTGGCCAGCCATGCCGGGATGAAGCGGTGCATCTCGCCATAGAGCTTGACGCTGCGGATGACGTTGCCGCGATAGACCTTCAGGCTGCAGCCATAGTCCTTGAGGCGCACCCCGGTGACGCGCGCGATCAGCGCGTTGGCAATGCGCGAGGGCAGCCTGCGCATGAAAAACCCTTCCTGGCGATCCTTGCGCCAGCCGACCACCAGGTCGAGATCCTCGCTCAACAGGCGGTAGACCATACGCGGAATGTCGAAGGGATCATTTTGCAGGTCGCTGTCGATCGTGGCGATGACGTCGCCGCGCGCCGCGTCGATGCCGGCCTGCATCGCGGCGGTCTGCTTGTAGTTGCGCACCAGCTCGACCGCATGCACATGCGGGCCGTAATGCGCCGCCAGGCGCCTGATCTCGCTCACCGTCGCGTCGGTACTGCCGTCATCGACCAGCACGACCTCCCATGGCTGCTCGTAGCGTTCCATAGCCTGGTGAATCCGTGCCAGCAGTGGCTCGACGTTTTCGGCTTCGTTGTACATGGGTACGACGATGGACAGTGTATGGTCCGGCATCACCGTGCCGTCAGGCAGTCCCGAAGCAGGGATGGGCAATACGCTCATAGGGATGGTTTCCTTGCAGGGCCGACGGCCGGGTTCCCCGGCAGCGTCGATTTCGAGGGAAACAGCCAGGCGATCGCACCCGTGGCGATTGCCGAGCAGAAGATGAACAGATGCAGTGCCAGCGCTGCCTGAAGGCCGCTCTTCATGGCAATGCCGGAGGTGAGCAGCGCCGCCGCTGCACCCGCCTCGTAGGTGCCGAAGCCGGCAACGCCTTGCACCGGCAGTATGGCGGCGCCTTCGGCCCCGACGACGCCTGGAAAGGCGGTCGAAAAGGATGTCCCCAGCAGCATTGCCAGCAACCATCCCTGTACGGTGAGCTTCAGCGACCAATTGGCGATCGTCCACCACCAGCCATAGCGCGATCGGCCGGTCGCCTCGGTGAAGACATCGCGCAGCCTGCCGAGTTTCGCCACGATCTTGCCGCGGCCTGCCCAGTCATGCGGCGCCCGCGCCCAGCGCGGCAGATACCAGGCGGCAGCGACCACCGCCGCCACGCCCGCGATCCTTGTCGCCGGATGCAGGCCCGGCCACACCACCAGGGCCAGCACGCCGACGACGAAGGCATCCTGCAGTCTGAACCACAGAAGCGAGGCGCTGGCGCGCATGATCGGTATGCCGAAGACCTGGCGCAGGAGCAGGGGAAAGGCCGTCTCGCCGCCGCGAAAGGGCACGACGTTGATCATTGCATTGTGGATCAGGATGATCCGCAGGCAGGCACCGAAACGGCCATGCACCTCGTCGCGGAACTCGTCGCAGACGCGCAGCGCGCGCAGCACGTAGGTGACGAACAGCGCAAGCGCCACCGCCGCGAAAGCGCCGGGCGTGATGCTCGCGAAAGCATCGCCCACCATCTTCCAGCGCGAGTCGCTGACGACCCACGCCAGCAGGGCCAGGCTCACGATTATTGAGGCAGCTCGTTTCAACAATTCAACAATTCCTGCGCAGGCTTGCGCTATCGGATTCCGTCGGCCGCGGCGTGCTGTATCTCAAAATCCGCAGCATTGGTAGCGGCCCAAGCCTTTCCGATCGATCGCATTGCCTGGCTTGCGAGCGCGCATCCGCGCAACTTCAGGCGGCCGCTGAACCTCCGGCATCGGCCTGCTTTCCGACCCGACTATGGCCTCGGTTTCATCGATGGCTGCTGATTAGGTCGGCCGGCTGTCCGGATCCATAAGCCCGATGCGCAATCGCGATGTTGCCGTCTTGATGGACAATGCGCGTGTCGCGAATAGTTGTTGCCCGCATGCTTTGCGGCGGTTGACACCGCCTTTCTCACGACTGTTAAATGGTTCGCGTGGCCGTCAAAGTGCTGACGCAGCCGCCTTGGACCGAATAGACATGCGAGTGCCAACTATGCCGACAGCTTTGATCAGATCGCTGCCGCTTGATGTCGGCCGTCGGCATCGCAAGGGGCCTCGGCGGTGTGCAAGTCTCAAGCAACTTGTGCTGCTCCTAGCTCTTTGCGGTCAGGTGGCTGTTTCGGGAGCGGCGCACGCGGCCGCCGCCAACGACAAAAGCACGGCGGAAGCCGGTACCGCCGCTGTTCCGACTGCTTACGAACTACAGCTTCTGTATGCCGGCCGCACATGGATATGGAAGGACGGAGCAGCTTATTTCGCGCGGGACAATCGACACCTCAGGGCCTGGACGTCCGGGCAGGGCACGGCAACCGTCGCGGAGGGCAGATGGCTGGTGACCAAGGACGGCAAGATGTGCATGGAGCTCGCCTGGCGATCGAAGAGCTACACCGGCGAGCCGCACCGCACCTGCTACAGCCATCGCATTCAGGGCCGGAACATCGAGCAACGCAAGGATCCGGACGGGGAATGGTACGGTTTCAAGCGATCTCCCGAGGATCCTTCCGACGAATACAAGAAATTCGAAGCAGGCGACACCAAGGGCGCGCAGTTCGAAGAGACCCGCAAGCTGGTCGATGCCAAGAAGTAGGCCATGCTTCCAGCCACGCTGAGCCAGTGGCCTGGCTGTTCTTGCCGTGCGCCTGTCGCGGAACCCGCGAATCGCCTATGGTTAAGCCTTAAGCGGCTCGGCAGGCGCGGTCGGCGCGCCGATCGCATCTAGTCGCATTCAATTGCATCAGCCAGACGACGAGACGATGGCCTGCCATACGGTTTTGATGAAATTTAATAATTAGTGATATCTAATATAGCGTGTGATGTGCGAGTGGTCACTCATGCGGCGTGAAAGCGGCCCAAGTATAGTATGTCGCAACGCGCCCTTGGCTTATACTTGATAGCAAGGGACAGAGGATGAGAAATTCCGCGAGCGTATTTTGCTCAAGCAAAAATGTCGTATCTATTGCCGCGGCCGTAGCGTTGAGCTCTATGGTTGCAGGTTGTCAAGGTATGGACGCAACTGAAACCGGTTCGGTCCTTATCAGGCCCATAGTCCACCCGGTCCGCAGTCAGCCCGCGGTCCAGCCCGTGCAGGCCACATTTCTCGTGCGCTCGCTCCGTGCCGACCATCCGATCCAGATGACAAGCACAATAGCAACTGAAAGTGCCTACGCCTTTGCACCACCGCAACGGATCAAAGCCAGCACGCCGGCGCCGGTGAAAATCTCGTTCAATCCGGGCGATGGCAGCACGTTCTCGGGCGGCTCGCCTTATATCTGCAGCCCTAGCGGATTTGGCCAGCGCGCGAGCTGTCACCCCCGCTATCTCTGACTCGTCGAGCGACGACCGACGCTGCCACCCTGGCTGGCGGCAGTTTCATTGGCTTGGTCTTCAGTCCGAAAAAGGGAGCGGCCGTCCTGACAATGGTGTCGATGTCTGAAAGCTCCGGCACAAAGCCAAGATGTTCGCGTGCGCTTCCCGGATCGGCGTAGAGCTCCGCCGGATCCCCAGGGCGTCGGCTCCTGAGCACTGCCGGAACCGGCCTCGACGTCATTCGGCCGACCGCCTTGACGATCTCCTTGATGGAGATGCCCCGCCCGGTGCCGAGATTGACCGCAAGACTTCGCCCGCCACCCTCGAGATAGATGAGCGCTTTCAGGTGAGCGCGGGCCAGATCGGTGACGTGGATATAATCCCTTACGCAGGTGCCGTCCGACGTGTCGTAGTCGGTGCCGAAAACCTCGATCGCGTCGATGATGCCCGATGCGGCCATGAGCACTCTGGGAACCAGATGGGTTTCCGGCGAATGCCACTCACCGAGCTCGCCGTCGGGATCGGCGCCACAAGCGTTGAAATAGCGCAGGATCGCAAATTTCATTCCATACGCGGATGCATAGTCGCCGATGATCTGTTCACCCATCAGCTTGGAGCGCCCGTAGGGGCTGATCGGATTTTGCGAGGAGGTCTCGCGAACGGGCAACGCTTCCGGCACGCCGTAGGTCGCACAACTGCTGGAGAAGATGATGTTTTCGATCGAACTCGCGCGTGCGGCATCGAGCACCGCGATGGTGCCTGTCACATTGGTCGAATAATATTCGGCCGGCTCGCGAACGGACTCTCCGACATAGGCCAGCGCCGCAAAATGGATCACGGCCGTCGGCCGGTACGTTTCCATAGCCCGCCGCAGTGCATCCTGATCCCGGATATCGCCGACGACAAGCGGACCCCAGCCGACGGATCTCTCATTGCCGCGGCTCAGATTGTCGAAAACCACCGGCATGTAGCCGGCGGCGGCCAGCTGCTTGCAGGTGTGACTGCCGATGAAACCGGCTCCACCCGTCACCAGGACTGCCGGCCGGCTCATGAAGCGGCAGCTCCTCTGGCGATGTGGCTTCCGTAAAGCAGGGCATCAAAATACTCGACGGTACGCGCGAGCCCCTGGCTCAAGCTGATTTTCGGCTCCCAGCCGAGATTGGCCTTGGCAAAGGAGATGTCCGGCTTGCGCTGCCTGGGATCGTCGACGGGCAGCGGCCGATGCACGATCTTCGATCGGGCGTTGGTGTAATCGACGACCAGCGTCGCCAGTTCCATGATGGTGAATTCGGCAGGGTTGCCGAGATTGACCGGGTGGGCGGGCGCGCTCGGCGCGTTCATCAGTCGGATAAAGCCCTCGATCAGATCGTCGGCATAGCAGAAAGAGCGCGTCTGTTGGCCGCTGCCATAGACGGTCAGGTCCTCGCCGCGCAGCGCCTGGACGATGAAGTTCGAAACCACACGCCCATCGTCGGGCTGCATGCGGCGACCATAGGTGTTGAAAATGCGGGCGACACGGATATCGAGGCCATAGGTCCTCGAATAATCGAAGAACAGGGTTTCGGCCGAGCGCTTGCCTTCATCGTAGCAGGAACGCGGTCCGTGCGTGTTGACGTTGCCGAAGTAGCTCTCGGGCTGTGGGTGCACGAAGGGATCGCCATAGACTTCGGATGTAGAGGCCTGGAATATCTTGGCCTTGTTCTGTCGCGCGAGTTCCAGAAGGTTCAGCGATCCAAGCACGCTTGTCTTGAAGGTGTGGATCGGGTCTGCCTGGTAGTGCGGCGGAGAGGCGGGGCAGGCGAGATTGTAGATCTCGTCGCATTGAAGATCCGAAGGCAATGCATCGACGATGTCGTGCTCGATGCAACTGAAGCGCGGATTATGCAGAAGGGTATTGAGATTGTATCTTTTGCCGGTGTGGAAATTGTCCAGCGCGACAACGTCGTATCCGTCCCGCAAAAGACGTTCGCACAGATGCGATCCTAAAAATCCCGCTCCTCCGGCGACAAGGGCGCGTGGTCGGCTTTGGTTGGCGCCCCTTTGGCTGCCGGATTCCAGTTTCAGAACCTTGACAAGCTTACTCATGCTTTCCTCATACGCACCGCACACGCTACCGCCGGGCCGGGACAAAGCATCGCCCGGCCACGTTCCTCAGAACGTGGCAAACCTCCGCATCTGCGGAACCGCCATCACTGATGTGCGTCAATTGTTCTTTGGCTTTCGCGAAGCTGGTGCGACTACACAACCTCCGTGCTGCCACTCAGCATTCTCTGCGCCCCGAAATCGCGATTACACGCTCGGTGTCACCATCGTCGATTGCTCGCCCAAATTGCACATCCCAACGCATCGAAAATATACCTGTGGAAATCATAGTCAACTAAATTAGATATTTCTTAACCATATCTGTTTGCGAATGGTTAATCACGGGCCGGTATCGGCCTCGAAGCTGAACCGGGAGATGTCCAGAGCAGTTCCTCATTTCGAATCAGCGTATTGGGTCGGTCGCTGGCCGTCGGCGCCACACGCTGTTCGTTATGTCGAATCAGCGCTTGGCAGCCAAGATCGCCATGGAGGAGGGGTTGCGCAATTCAGGGCGAGGTCGGGATGGATCCAGCCGAAAGTGGATTTAACGACCCAAGCGACGGGAAAATTTCAGATAGCAACGAGATTGCTGCCCGAAACCGCTCGGAGTGCAAATATAAATTCCAGGGCGCGAATATTCATACCATAGGGCTTGACCTATCGTAGGCACGCCGCAGCTGGCTATAGTTGGAAGAAGGGCAAGGGCTAAAGCTTTGTAAGCAAATTCATTCACAGGGACGAATTTTGACTTTATCCTCTTTTGGTGCCGCTGTTCATGATCTTTGCGCATCAAGGCCTCTGGTTCGCAAGGCGCACCGATGGCCCATTTCGCCGAAAAGCGCATGCGCGTGTTCATTTCATAGTGGAGGAGCGGTCATTTCGGCAACGAATTTTAAGCGCATAGGTAGAACTCCGCATTGGCGCCCGGCCACGCCGCCACCGGGTTGTTGCTTGCGCACGTCTAGCTCGATCGCCTGGGGTGGCGACTCGGCTGGCCATCGCCTTTTGATCGTTGGGGCGCTATTGGCAAGGTCACGATGGAATGTGGTGATGTGAATGCGCTTTCTGTTTGTCCTGATCCTGCTCGTCGGCGCCGGCATTGGTGTCGTCTATCCCTGGGCGATGAGCAATTTCTCCGGCCATCAGATCGGCACCTGGCGGGTCTATGAGCAGGGCCGCTTCAAGCCGCTGACGGTGCCGCTCTCCGGCCGCGACGCGCCGGTGCGGGTGCTGGTCGACCTGACCGCAAGAGCAGAGCGCATCGTCTCGCAGCAGCGCACCGTGCTGACGCTGACCGCTGCAAGCAATGGCCGCACGGTGCTCGCCTCGACGCTGCAGTTCAACCATTCCGACAATCCTCGCCAGGCTAGCCCGCAACTGCCCGACAAGATCTTTCGCGACGAGGCCGGCGTGATCGCGACCGTCAGCCCAGGCCCCTATACCTTCACCGTTGGACCTGGTGATGCCGACGACATACCGATGCGGGCGGTCGATCTCATCCTGCGCTCCGGCGCCGGGGAGATCGACAGCCGTGCACGGCCGGTCGGCTTCGCGCTGATGGCGATCGGCCTGATCGGATTTTTGCTGACCTTGCGCACTCGTGGCGGCCGGCCGGAAAATCCGAACTCGCAGCCGCCACCGCCGCGCTGGGGCAGGGGCTGATGCATGTCGCCCAAAAGTGTGCAGCGGTTTTGGGACAACGACATGCATAACGGCACAAAACCATGAACTACCGCCACGCCTATCATGCCGGAAATTTCGCTGACGTCGTCAAGCATGTCGTGCTGACACGCTTGCTCGAGTATCTGAAGCAGAAGGACAAGGCGTTTCGGGTCGTCGACACCCATGCCGGCATTGGCCGCTACGACCTGTCGTCCGTCGAGGCGCAGAAGACGGGTGAATGGCAAGGCGGCATCGGCAGGCTGATCGATGCCTCGTTTGCCGCGCCGGTGGCGGTGCTGCTCGCGCCTTATCTGGAGACAATACGGTCGCTCAACCCCGAGGGTGGCATCCAGAAGTACCCGGGCTCGCCGTTGATTGCGCGCCATCTCATGCGCAAGCAGGATCGGCTGACGGCGATCGAGCTGCACCCCAAGGATGCCGCGAGGCTGAGGACGTTCTTTGCCGGCGATTTCCAGGCCCGGATCACCGAGCTCGATGGCTGGCTGGCGCTCGGCGCCTATCTGCCGCCGAAGGAAAAGCGCGGCCTTGTCCTCATCGATCCGCCATTCGAGGAAGCGGGTGAGTTCGAACGCCTCGTCGACGGGCTCATAAGGGCGCACAAGCGGTGGCCCGGCGGCATCTACGCGCTCTGGTATCCGATCAAGGACCGCAAGGCGATCATCGCCTTCCGCAAGGCGCTGAAGCAATCCGGCATTCCGAAGCTGCTCGACATCGAATTCGAGATCAGGCCGGCCTCTTCGGAACCCAGCCTCGACGGCAGCGGTCTGCTGGTGGTCAACCCGCCGTTCACGCTGGAGGGCGAGCTGCGGATGCTGCTGCCGGCCCTGCACAGGCTGCTTGCGGTGGGGCGGCCGGCGCACTGGTCGTTGGAATGGCTGGCCGGCGAGCAGGCTTGAGGCGGGCTCATCGATGACCCAGGGACCGTGCTCTCTTGGGTCTGGATATGAACGTGCCAGAGCCATTCCGGTGCGTGCAAACTCGGCTTTGGTCAAAAAGCGGTTTCAAACTGGGAAACCATTGTCAACGCAACCGCTTGACCGCCGCCGAGCGAATCCGCACAGTGCGCGCAATCGACCTTGAGAGGCTGCCATGACTCGCTTCGCCAAATCTGCCCTTGCCGCCCTGATTTCGCTCTGCACCCCGCTTGCCGCGCCTCTCGGTATCACCCAGACTGTGCAGGCCGCCGATCTTACGGTCTATTCCGATGAAGACAGCGGAGTCTGCGGTCAGCCCTGGGTACTGAACAAGATCACCAGCCGCTTTTCCTATCAGGTGCATCACGTGCCGCATCTGCCTGACGTGCAGATCACCGATTTCCGGCGCATCCACCAGCATCGCTATCTGGCGGCCAACGATACCTGGCCGATCGGTCGCCGTTATTGCGGCGCCACCGTCAGTCTGTCCGACGGCCGCGATCGCACCATCTGGTACCTGATCGAGGAAGGCCAGGGCTTTGCCTCGATCGGCGACAATGTCGAATTTTGCGTCTCGGGCTTCGATCGCTGGATGGTCTACAACGGCCGCTGCCGCATTCTGCGCTAAACCCGGTCTCCCCTTCCAATCTCTTTCGCGCCTGTGGCTTGATGGCTGCAGGCGTTTTTCGTGCCGCGTTGACAGCAGGTGCGATCCGTCGCATAGGTATGAGACAGACCTGTCTCACTACTAGGTAGCCTCCATGACGTCATCGTCCGCTTCCGGCAAGCGCCAGCACGTCGTTGAAACGGCCTACGTGCTGTTCAAGCGCGCCGGCTTCCATGCCACGGGTATCGACCGGATTATCGCCGAAGCGGATGTGGCCAAGATGACGATGTATCGCCACTTTCCCAGCAAGGATGAACTGATCGTCGAGGTGCTCGACTATCGCGCTATGCGTTTCGACCGCCAACTCGCCCGGCTCACCCAAGAGGACGTTCCGCCGGAGCAGAAAATCGGAAGAATCTTCGACTGGCATGGGCGCTGGTTCCGCAGCCCGGATTTCCATGGCTGTCTGTTCGCACATGCGCTGGCCGAGTTCGGCGATCCCGGGCATCCGGTTTTCAAGGCCGTTGTCAGGCAGAAGAACGGCCTCAAGCGGCGCATGCGGTCTATCCTCGAAGATATGATGCCGCGCGGCCGCGCCGAGAGCGTGGCGGCGACGCTGCTTATGCTGATCGAAGGTGCGACCTTGCTGGCGCAGATGGGGCAGGCCGACGCCGCCATTCGCGACGCCCGCAAGGCGGCCATGGGCATCGTCGCTGCTTCGCGCAGGCCGCAATGAGCCCGCTGGTCATCGGGCTCGCATTGTTTGCGGCGATCCTGCACGCAAGCTGGAACGCGTTCCTGCGCACGGGGGCCGACAGGCTGTGGACCGTCACCGTCATGAGCTTTTCAAGCACGGCGCTCGCCATCCCCTTCGCCTTCTTCCACGACCTTCCGGCCGCGCCGGCCTGGTCCTATATCGTGCTCTCGGCCTGCCTGCAGGTTGGCTACAGCTTGTTTCTCGTGGCCGCCTACAGATATGGCGAACTGGGGCAGGTCTATCCGATCGTTCGCGGCAGCGTGCCGCTGCTTGTCACGCTCGGCGGGTTCTTCCTGGCCAACCAGCAGCTCACTCTGCCGCAGACCGTCGGCGTCGCGCTGGTCGCTGGCGGCATCATGGGCCTTTCACTCGGACGGGGCAGGGCCGCCACGACATCGATATTCTATGCATTGGCAACGGGAGCGATCATCGCCGCCTATGCGACGGTCGATGCGCTCGGCGTTCGGGCGGCGGGAAACGCCGGCGCCTACACTGCATGGGTCCTGCTGATCTACGGCGCGTTGCTGCCGGCGGCCTTCGTCGCCTGCCGTGGCCGGCTCATAGTCGACCTCCGGGCGCCGGAAACCTGGAAGGCGCTGGGCGGGGGCCTGTTTGCACTTCTGGCCTACGGTGTCGTGGTCGCGGCCTTCGCGCTCGGACCAGCAGGTCCGATCACCGCGATCCGCGAAACCAGCGTCGTCTTCGCGGCCTTCATCGGACGCCTGTTCCTCGGCGAGGTGCTGACGCCGCGGCGGGTCGGCGCCTGCGCCATCGTCGCGCTCGGCGCCATCTGCCTCGGCTATCAGCCGTGACGGAACTGCGGATCGCGCAGGATTGCCCGGTCACCACGCTATTTCCTGCGCGGCGCCGCCTCGGCCTGGTCGAGGATCTTGCGCAGGAATGCGGCGTGGCCGCGGAACGCGCGCCGTCCACTCATCGTCGCCCTGACGCGCGTCTGCGGCCGGCGGCCGACGAACAGCTTTTCGATGTCGACATAACCGGCCCTGGCCAGCGTATCGAGGTGCGCGCCGAGATTGCCGTCGGTGACGTCCACGATGGCCTTCAGCCCGGTGAAGTCCAGCGTTTGACGTCTTTCCAGCATGCTCAGCGCGGCCATGATCCTGAGCCGAGTGCTCTGGTGGATGATTTCGTCGGCACTCATCGATTGGCTCCGGCGCAGCCAAGCCGGAGGCCACGGACAACCATGCTGCCGCCGTGGCGGACCGTCTTGGCAATCTGGAACGGCGGCAGCGCCGTTTGCCTCTGTGCGATCGACATCGAAGTACTCCCCATGCTGTGCAGAATACTCTGTTACGTAGAGTTATCTGTCAATTCACGAGCAAGCCGGTCTGCGATCGTGCTTGACAAGACGATGCATCGACCGGCTGTCGCGTTGCAGTATAGATCGTCCGCCTGCACGAGATGATCGCACCGATGAGGCGGCGGTCATGATATCGGCGGCCGACGATCGACACGCAAAGCTGTTCACTGATCTTGGGAGCTTCACGAGAGGAGCGGTCCCGCGGAGTGCGGAGAATGTCGGCGACACATTCTAGCCATTGGTCGAAGATCAGCAGTGAATTTCTGCGACGATCAGCACGACCATGTGCCGATCGTAACCGAAATTTAAGCTGCGAAAATCAGTCTATTGCTTCGCTGGCTAGCAAGCCGCGAGTCAGATATGCATGAGCGCGCCGGGTCATTACGGCCGTCGGCACAAAGGAAGGGGCATCGCATGGCTAAGCAGTCATCCAAAGCGCCGGCGTCCAAGGCACCGGCAAAGAAAGCACCCGCAAAAGCAGCGACGGCAAAGGTCGCAGCTGCAGTGAAGAAAGCAGCACCCGCTGCCAAGCCGAAGGCCGCGGCGGCCAAGGCAAAAGCAGCACCGGCCAAGAAGCCGGCAGCGAAAGCTGCTGCGAAACCGGCAGTGAAGAAGGCAGCACCCGCCAAGGCAGCGGCAAAGCCGGCGGCGAAGGCGGCACCAGCCAAGAAGCCTGCAGCGAAGGCCGCCGCGAAACCCGCAGCGAAGAAGGCAGCGCCTGCAAAGAAACCGGCTGCCAAGGCTGCACCTGCCAAGGCTGCACCTGCCAAGAAGCCGGCTGCGAAGGCTGCACCGGCAAAGAAGGCAGCGGCAGCGAAATCTTCAGCACCGGTGAAGAAAGCGGCACCTGCGGCCAAGCCGAAGGCAGCGCCCGCGAAGGCCGGCAAGAAGTAGTCGCGTCTGCCCTCGCCGGGGCGGTGCCAAAACAGTCAAGGGCGGGTGCCTGACAGGCGCCCCGCTCGCTGTTTAGGCAGTCGGAAGGCGAGAACAGAGGCGGACGGAGGATATCTTTTCGCAGCTCCCAGGACTTCGCCATAGGGCGAAGTCCGGTGGGGCTTTTTTTGTGTCATTCATGCGGGTGATGAAATATCGGCGCGAGGCTCTTCGGTCTTGCCTGTCGGCTGAGCGATCCCTGCGATTCCGGCAACTCGGCGACCATGGTGATGAAGCGCCGTCTTCACGGAGCGCTCGCTAAACGGCCCTGGCCGATGCGCCGCTCGCTGGCGGCTGGGTTTTCCGCTTCTGGCCATTGCTCGATCGCGCCTGATCGGTCAACACTGCCGGCCTGCAAAACAGGAAACCGATCATGCCCAGACTGCTCTATGCGTCCACCTCTCCCTACAGTTCCAAAGTGCGCATGGCCGCAGCCTATGCCGGCATCGACATCGAAACGGTGGCGGTCAAAACCGAGGACAAACCGGCCGAACTGGTCGACGCCAACCCGCTCGGCAAGATCCCGGTTCTGGTGCTCGACGACGGTCGCTCCATCCATGACAGTCGCGCCATCACCCAGCATCTCAACCGTTTGTCGAAGAACGCGCTTTTTCCACGCAATCCCGACAAGCGGCTCGAGGCGGAAGTGCTGGAGGCATTGGCCGACGGCATTTGCGACTGCGCGCTGTCGATGGTCTATGAACGGCGCACGCGGCCCGAGGAGATGGTCTATCAGCCTTGGCTCGATCGCCAGTGGGCGAAGATCACGGCGGCACTCGACCTGCTCAACGCCAACCCGCCGAAGCTGCCGAAGAAGATCACCGCCGGCCAGATGGCGCTGCGCGCCTGCCTTGGCTATCTCTCGCTGCGCTTTGCCGGAAAATGGGAAAAGGGCCGCGCCCGGCTGACACGGTGGGCTGCGCGCTTCGACGAGAAGTTTCCAGAGCTGAAGCCCTGCATTCCCGGTTGATAGCCGATTGCCCCGGGATTGATTTCCCGATCACCCGGGAAAATCACTCAGACACAAAAAAAGCCGGGCGCGAGGCCTAATGCAGTTCACTTAGGCACCTTCAGTGTTCTGACAGGATATTTGGCTGGTAGCTTTTTGACGACACGGGGGCATGATCGCC
>NZ_JAMYRE010000021.1:0-132186 GCF_040321265.1 Mesorhizobium sp. M0491 | reverse complement strand
AGGCCAGATACCAGCGAATGCAAAGCAAGTTCACAGATTGGTCGAAATGGCGGCCTTTGAACATCTCAACTCTCCGGGGAACACCGGAGCCCAATGCCATGCGCCTCGTTACCAAAAACTTTGCAACACATCCCCACCTCCTCCACCGGAAGATCGTCAAGGATTCCTTCGCGGCGGTCGCGGAGCACGGTCTCGAGGAAGCACACCTTCAGGGAGTCACCGAGATAGAGAACACCAAACCGATTGGCGTCAACGCGGCGTCGAGGATCGCTGAATCGGCTCGGCGACTTCCCGTATCCCAGCGGATCGGGATAGATGCTCCAGCAGATCCGGCCGAATGTCCGTCCCGGCGATATGGTCTCGATTTCGAGCTTTGCACGCCCGAAATCGGGTGAAGGTGGAACGCCGGGCATTCAGTCGAAATCGCCCCTGGCCAGGCCTTCCGCCGCGGCCAACACCGCGGCGTCATCGCCTTGCTGAAGGGCTTGAAGGCCCGTCCGCCCATCGAGGGCGCCATGGCGCGACACCAGAAACCGATAGACCGCCCAGGCGCTGTTGCCGAGCGTCTCGTGCAGCGCCGGCAATGTCCCGAACGGTCGGCCGTCCTTGTCGAGTTGCCAGACAGGAAAGCGGAATCCGCGCTTGGCGCCATCGATCCCGAGCACCTGCCCGCTTTGCCGCCTGGCGTTGACTGTCACCCGCGACGTGCCGAGCAGCTTGGCAAAGGCATCCGCGGTCAGCATGTCCTCGCCGGCGACAATTTCGGCGACGCGCTTGCGGCCACGCACGCGTGCTCCGGCAAGCGCCGCCTCGAGTTCGGTATCGGGCATGCCCGTGTCGTCGACGGGAAACTCATCCGAAGCGACCGGCCGTTCCTCGACCGGCGTAATCGTCTGCGCATCAGCCGCCGGATCGACCTCTACCCGGAACGATACGCGATGGCCGATCTTGCGGCTGCGTGCGATCGCTTCCTGATAGCGTTCGAGCAATACCTTCTTGAAGTCTGACTGCGCCGGAAGTTTTGTGGTGAAGCTCAGGGTGGCGACTCCCGCATGCGATGCGGTCCCGCTATGATTACTGCGTTTTGGAGCGGCCATGATGACAACCTCTTGCTGTCACCAATATGGTTACACAGCGCAATTTCGTCAAGTTGGATAACTTCGTAAGGTAGACGAACCTTACGGCGGCTGCGGACTACACGATCCCCCACGCCCGAAACCTTCCCCTGCCCGTCATCTCGCGCAGGCCAAGCTCACCGATCAGGTTGAGCGCCCCCTGTTTTGTCACTTTTAGACGCTCCTGGATCATGCCCGCCGAGACCAGCGGTCGCGACAGTACCAGCTCGACCAGGTCGGGCAGTTTCGAGCTAGCGCGCCGTTGTTTGAGCCGCCGCTCCATCTGGCTTTTTGCCAGCACCAGCCGATCGTGTTCCTTCAGCCCAGCCACTGCTGCGTCGTGAATGGCATCGAGCCAGGCGAGCAGCCGATCGCCGCGATTGCGCGCCCGCCTCCGCTCGCGCGGAATGTTTTTCGCGCCGAGATGAATGCAAGCGAGATGGTGGGCGGCAAGACCTTCCTGCCGCAGCAGCGCGGCAATCAGCAGAGGCCCGAGCCAGGCTGCATGCTGCAGCACCTCGATGTCCTGCCAGGCGTCGAGAAGCAACGCCGCGCGCAGGACGACCGGCAGATCGCGCGTCCTGGCGATAACGTCCTGCCATTCGGCGAGCCGCGCGTCTTCGTCCCAGTCGAGATCGTAGATGAGGTCCGGCCGATCGTCCGGGCGCGCCGCTTTCGCCGGCACGTCGGCGCCGCTCAGAATCTTCGACGAGCGCGCCAGGACAGCATCGATGTCGGCAAATTCTTCGGCCAGGAGATCGTCCTCAGCGTCATCTCGAACCTCGGGATCAACAGAGGCAGTTCCAGCCCCCTCCCCTTCCGAGCCTTTTGGCCCCGATGCCGGCGTCGCGCCGCCGCGGCCGGCCAGCGCCAAAAAACCGTCACGGCTGAGCGCCCAGTCCGGGTTGTTCGAAAAAATTCGCCGGCGGACGCGCAAGACGGCATGGGCCCGGGTGAGTTCGTGGGTCGGGGTGCGGATGTCCATGTGGGCGTCGTGGAGGACGAGGTCCTCGAGGTGGACGAGTTCGCCTTCCAGCCAAAGAGCTGCGGCCGCGTCGGCAAAATGCTGGCGCTCGACAAAGCCGTCGCGGACCGGCGAGCGAGCCAGCCGCTCGTCGAGGCGGGCCGAAGCTTCGGTCGCACGCGCGACGGGCCCGAACAGGGCCTCCAAGGGCAAGTCTCGAATCGCGTAAGTCATTGTTTTCACGATAGCAGAATTGCCATAGTCAAGCTATCTGGATGTTAGCTTGACTTGCATGGCACTTTCTCAACCGGGCTTCTCACAATCGATAATGACCTCATATCGGGACTGTACAGCACCACGCCCTGGGGCGGTCAGGAGGCTAGAAAACGTTGATTGTCAGGCTCATCGAAGCCGTAGGAGCTACGCAAAGGGCCACTAGAGACGTTTACAAACGATCGTTTGTTGATATCTTCGGTGTTTGTACAAAACGCCCCTTTCCTATGCTGAGAGACGACGCGAATGGCCCGTGAAGCGCAAGATCGACGCTCCGGACGACTAAAGGGCCGGCAAATCGGCTACGCACGCGTGTCGACGGACGAACAAGCGACGGAAGCGCAGGAGATTGAGCTGCGATCGGCCGGCTGCGACGTCGTCATTCAGGAACATGGATCCGGTGCGTCGAGAGCTCGCCCTGCCCTACTGCGATTGATGAGCGACATCAGCGCCGGCGATGTCCTGGTCGTCGTGCGTCTCGATCGCCTTGCGCGCTCGGTCAGCCATCTTCTTCAGGTGATCGAGGATCTGACTGAGAAGGGCGCGCATTTCCGATCTCTCCGAGATCCAATCGACACGTCGACGCCACAGGGCATGTTTTCGCTACAGGTACTCGGCGCCGTTGCCCAGCTCGAGCGTGCGCTGATTTCGGAGCGGACCAAGGCCGGCATCATCGCTGCACGATCGAAGGGGCGGCTGCCAGGCAATCCTGGTATCCGGGAGCGCAGGCCCGAAGCCCTGGCGAAGATGACAGCGGTGCAAAAGGCAGCCTATGGCCGACGGCTACAATCAACGATGAACCAGTGGCTTCCGACGGTCCGCCGGATGCGACCAGACCACAACTGGGACGATATCGCTCGGGTCCTGAACCAGCGCGGCCTCGACTGGACGCCTGAACGACTGCGGCGGGCAGTGAGGTGGCTCGTCACCGAGCACCTGGCCGAATCCACACTGCTAAAGCGGGCGTCTCCTCTGCCTCCCGAAGATCGCCTGATGACTCTTGTGGCAGGGATTTCACAGTCTAACCCAGATCTGTCGCTCCGCGACATCGCTGGCCAGCTCGAGCGTCTGCATGAGCGAACCCCACGAGGAAGCGCAAAATGGTCTGCCTCCTCAGTCAAGAACCTGCTCGATCGAGCCCGCCGGCTTGGACTCGTCGCCGAACTACCCGCGAGCTGACCGTCATCCCGCTGCAGAACAGTCCTCAGTTTACGGTCCGTGGCTGACGCTCAACATTCCCGAGCCGCTTGTACGCGGCCCAGGCATCAGCTGGAACAGCGCTGCCGGTCCGCGCCAGCCAAGCCGCACGATCGGATTCGGTAAGCGAATTCCACCACACCATCCCGGCGGTTTCATCGGGCGTCGGTTCCGGGTCGTGTTCGTTTTTCATGCCTTCGATGCTCTCATAAGACGCTCGTCCCGACAAGCGCTGCGGCCACCGTCCATGTCATAGTGTGGATCGAAACCCGCCGGCAGATTATGATCCGCGCCTCGGCTTCTCGAGGCTGCGGCGCAACGCATCGCTGATTTCCAGCCGGGATTCGGTGCGCACAACCTTGCCTGCCGTCTCCAAATCGACGGCAGCGGCTTCAGCTCCGTTTCCGGCAGCTTTCGACGCGTCAAGCTTTGCCCGCAACAAGGCCATCACCATCGGCCAGACCGAGAACTTTCCGGCCTTTGCCCGGTCCGTCAAGCTGCGCAAATATCCGCCGGCGCTGTTGATCTGGTCCTGTCGCTGGTAGATCGCAGCAATGGTAATCGCCGCCTGCTGCTCACCCATTGCCGTTCGCGCTTCCTCCCAGGCGCTCGGGCTGATGCCCATGGTCGGCCGGGCAACCTCGGCCGCGGCCAGAAATTCACGCCAATTGCGAATTCCGCCGCCGCCCTTCACCAGCCAAAGCATGTTCGGGCAGGCATCCAGCACGATCCCTAACGGCAGCTCGCGCTTCGGCAGGCTGCGTAGGTTGTCGGTGTCCGCAACGTTGGCGCCCGCTTCATCTGTATTTCCTAAGCCACTTTCAGATTCAAATTTAGAGTCTGGTTTTGAATTCTGTATGTGGCGTCCATTTCGGGACTCATTGGCATCCGCTTTTTGTGTTTTTACAAATGATTCCAATGCTTCACGCACTTCAGCCCAAAGGCCTTCTAGCTCCTCGGCAATCACCTCGAAGGTTTGCCTGGGCGCGGTGCGTGGTATTTGGCCGACAATCGCCTGGTAGGCCTGCTGGACCCTGCCCCAGTTCGCCGGCACGCCTTCCTCAATCCCCGCGTCGATCATCTTGACGATGTCACGGCGGCATATGGTTAGCCGCTCCTTAACGAGACGAAAGGCCTTCTTCTCAGATCTGACCGCTTCCGCAAGATCCTTGAACTCCTCAGCGCGCGCGACGATCGGCGAGATGTCGAAGCCATAGGCTTGCTCGATCTCGCCCCCCTGCCCTTTCCGGGCGAAGCGCTTGCCGTTTGGGCTGTCCCGACGGATAATCAATCCGCACTCGACCAAGACGGCCAGGTGCCGCCGTAATGTCGTTGGCGGCATCCCGTTGGCGCGGCGAATAAGCTGCTCGTTTGATGGCCAGACGATCAGCTCGCTGTCGCCATAAAGCGTCGTGTCCGGATGGAACGACAACAACGCGTCGAGAATAGCCAAAGCGCGATCAGTGGCGCCCAGAGCGATCCTGGCGTCCTTGATATCCTGGAAGACATGCCACTTGTGGACGGTCGCCTCCTTCGACGCCGCCCTTGCAGTGACTTGGCTTGAGATCATGCCAAGCGTCATCGGCCGCCGCCCAAAGGGCGTCGTTGAGATATGCGTCCTCATTTTCCTTCACCTGTGTTCAGGCAAAAGAAATCTGCTCGTCGAAACGACGATTTAGTCCCTATGGGACTCTTGACTGCGATTCTCGGAAGTGCGATTCTCTAAGTTGCGAGACTACAGAGAAGGGCTTCCGGGATGCCGTTTCGGGGGCCTTTTTCTTTTGCGGTTTGTGATCAATCGACCCCACCGAGAAAGCTCAGTCGGGACCTAAGGCCCTACTTTTGAGCGGTACCTCCTCCTTCCCTGGTTTCCATAAACTGATCGTAGAGGCGGTCCAGCTGCTGAGCGACAAATGCTCCGAACGCAGGGGCCTGCTTCTCATCGAATATTAGTGCCGTCCTTGCCGCCGCATGTTCGATGCGGGCCGCCTTCTTGCCTAATGGAGTGGTCCACGATTTCACTTTCGGCGAAGGCTTGGACGTAGTGTTGGATACGAGTCTGAACACCCGAGCGAAGCGAGCGTCGCTGTCGGCCTTCCTGAACTCAGCGGTGTCGACCGCAGATTCGACTAACTGCATTGTTTTAGGGCGACCTAATCCCTCAGCGAGCGTGGCCCACCGCGCGCGTCCCGCCTTAGGTGCGGGTCCGATCTTCGAGACAAGATTTTCAGGAATGCTACGGGCAATCGAAATGAATCGGCTAAGGTCCGCCTTATCCGTTGAAAGCGCGGCAATGATTGTAGCGCGCTCATAGCCAGCATCCTCGAGATGTTTAGCGAAGAGAGCTTTCTCGATGAAAGATAAATCCGCCCGGTCGAGGTTTTCCCTGCCTTGGGCAATCACAAGGTCGTCGTCGCTGAGGGTCTGGACAATTGCCCTTACCTCGCGCCCTAATTTAGCAGCAGCCCTCAATCGACGACGGCCGTATGCTATCTGATACCGCCCCGCTGTCTCGGGGTGAGGCCGCACAAGTATGGGCACTTGTTGGCCGTTCTCGGCAATGCTCATAACCAGCTGATCGAAACCTCGATCGATTTCTGCCGGCAAACGATCCGCGATCGTTGATCCTTCGATCTTAGACGGGTCTAATGAGACAACTGCGTCGCCTGATGCTAGCTGTTCTTGAAGGCGTGCTGCCGCCTTGGCTCCTTCTGCCATCTCCTGCAAGGACGAACCCATCGCGGAAATGGCGCCTGTGCGTACTCGGGCGGCTATTTTATCTCCAGCTGGCGGCAGCGAGGGGCCGGGCTTTTTCAAAAATAGCGAGTCTATAGCATCCTTGCGACTCATGCCGAGGCTCCTTGCGGATCTGCGAGTGGACCTACCTGCACCGCACCTGCGGCGCGCGCGTTGGGAGCTCCCAACAACCGTTTAGCTGCGCGACAGCGGGGTGAGGGAAGACATCTGGGTGTCTGTTCACCAGCCCAGCAAATGCTCTTCAACAGCTTCGTGTTGGGAGCTCCCAACACGTCAGATCTTCTATCCATCACGCGCGACCCCACGCTTTTTTCAGCAGTACCTCAATCTCTGCATTTACCGAATCCAATGCCTCCATAGCGCGGTCGTAAGTCGACCGCGTGAGGTTCTCGCGACCAATTTCATACAACGTCTGCTTCGTCAGTCCGGCGTCAGACACGGCTGCCGACTTGACCATCGGATTGGTGAGAACGTGATCGTCGAACATATTTCGAAGCAGGGCCGCCACCTTTGTCTGGGGGGCATCCTGTGGCTCAAATCGCGTGAGGAGGTACCGAATAAAGTCGTACTGAAGATCCCCGCCGGCATCCTTTACAACACCGAGAAGGTCTCGGGTCATCAGAAGGAATTGGCTCATCGACGCAACATCGAGCATCTGCGGGTGCACCGTAATGATCATCGACGTTGCAGCGCACAGACCGCTTAGCGTAAGAAATCCAAGTTGGGGAGGACAATCGATCACTATGACGTCGTAGCCGTCGGCAACTTCGTCGAATGCCCGCGCAACACGAGTAAAAAACAACCCGTCCGCCCCCGCGCGACTGGTCAGCGCTTTAGGAGTGGTATGCTCAAACTCCATCAGCTCAAGATTGCCGGGGACCAGATCCAATCCGTCGAAATAGGTCGAACGAACTACCTCCCGAAGTGGACGCTTGGCGTCGTCGTATCGAATCGCGGCATAAAGTGTTTCGTTTGCCGCCACGTCCGTCTCCGGAAGCACCCCTAGCAGCGCGGAGAGACTTGCCTGGGGATCCAGATCAACCGCGAGAACTCTATATCCCTGCAATGCAAGATACTGAGCTAGGTGGGCAGAAGTGGTCGTCTTGCCCGAGCCACCCTTGAAATTCGTTACTGCGATGACCTGCAGATGCTCGGTTCCACGACGATGGGGCACAAATTCAATGCTCTCGCGGCCACGCGTGCTCCCAGCCAGCATTCCGCGGATTTCGTTGATCTGCCCCAACGTGTAAAATCGTCGCCCATTGCTTGCGAGTTCTGGCTGAGGTCCTTCACCAGCAAGCGTCATTTTCCTGAGAGTGGAATCAGATATCTTCATCAGACGCGCTGCTTCCCCCGACGTAAACTTGCGCAGACTTTTTTGGGACGTCGGCGGAAACAAAGCCTCGCTCATCGCCTGCAACTGCGAACTGAGTCGATCGGCATGCTCGCCGATGGTCACATCGACCGACGGACGATCATTCCGAGATATAGCGGCAGCCTTGCTCACGGTCTAAACTCTCGTCACGGTTAATCGACGTGTTCCGTCATTTAACCGTGACGATACCTATTCGCCTTAGGCTTGCAAGAAGTTATTGGTTAACAATACCTTAACGGCAGCCTGGGGGAACCTCTTCCATACCACGCTAGACGGGCGATTTCCCATTACAAAACAATCCTCTATGGCATTCCCGTGCTCAGTATTCGCCTAAGAGCTGCTGATGCTTTTATCAGTGCACTCTGCGCGCCCTGTCAGGTGTCCAGACGCGCTTCGTGTGCGGTAGACCCGACTCAGCCGCGACGCAGGAGAGAATCGGATTCATGTTTTCGTTAGCCGCGGACGGCCGCGCAATGGTTCCGAACGCTTCCGAACCGGAGCAATACCGATGCAGGCACTCGCTATTCCAGCCGCGGCGTATGACGGCTTCGCACTTCTGTCGAAACGATGCATCGTCTTCGCGCCCCGTCTTTCAAGTGACGTCGGGAGTGGAATGTTGAAGCCAGCGACGACCGTGAGGTCGACGCCTTCGACCTCCTGAGGCCGACCGACGTTCTGGCGATTTTTTCGGCCTTCGATGTCGTCGGCTGCGCGCCGCTCCTTACCGGTGACAGGACCGACTATGCTGGTGAAAGGTTTCCACAATTGCTGGCGACCAGCCGGCTCGAAGCCCGTGCCGGGATGGTCGAGAGTTCACGCTTCTGCGTCGACACATCGCTCCGCGAGGGCAGGGGAGGGCGTGCGCTGCATGATGCCGTGCCCTGACCCTGTTCTCGGCGATCATCGAGTGGTCAATGACGCATGGCTACCGCGAGATCGTCATCCGCAACGCCATAGCCTCCCGGCTCAACGTCGTCATCTGCGGCGGCTCGGGATCGGGAAAGACTACTCTCGCCAATGCGGTGATCGCTGAAATCGAAGAGACAGCGCCTGACGATCGCATTCTAATCCTCGAGGACACGGCAGAGATGCAGTGCGCGGCCGAGAACGCCGTAGCGCTGCATACCAGCGACGCGATCGACATGGCGCGGCTGCTGAAGAGCACGATGAGGTTTCGCCCTGACCGGATCGTCGGCGGCGAGGTCCGCGACGGGGCCGCCCTGACGCTGCTTGAGGCCTCAAACACCGGCCTTCCCGCTTAACGCGGATACACAGCCCTGATGAGAGCTGCTTGCGCAGCACTGCCTACGACCCCGCACAGAAGGGCGGGGCTGATGTAAAAGTTGAAGATCAAGGCGATTGAAGAAGCACACGATGCCAGTGGTCGCGACCGTGATCACATCCAGTAAGTCGTCTTCCATGACCAATCATCCCTGTTGCCGGATGGCTGCCAGGGCGCCACTCGGCCGAAGGGGAGGGGCACGAACCCAGCCGCGATAGCGGTGCCTTTACCGGATTGCGCCGCCGCGACGACTAGGCCGCTGCAGAGTTGCCGGGACAAACGAACCGTGCTCAGCCGTCGGGCGGATCCTGTCAGTCGTTCGCATTGACATTGGCGGCCTGGAAGGCGTTGAACGTCGTTGCGACCAGATCGGTCGTGTAGACCGTCTCGCCGTCCTTTTCGTAGGATGAGTTGCTGATGCGGCCTTCGGCTATGACCGGCTGGCCTTTAGAAACGTTGTCTTTGATCCACGCGGCCTGATCATCGAACACGGTGACGGTGACCCAATCCGTCCTCGTTTCCTTTTTCCCGGCGTCGTTGGTCCAATGGCGGTCGGCAGCGATGCTGACCTTGACCGCCTTATTGAAGCTGGTGACGCTGCCTACGTTCCCGGCAACGGTGAAACGATTGATGCTGCGCATATTGGGATACCTTCTATAATTAGGTGGCTCGATTTCCGTTCGCACGTCAATTAGAGTGTCATCATAGAATCGACGGAAGCAGCAGTCAGATGTTGAGATTGAACCAGGCCCGCTGCCTCAAGCCGTTGGCGTCGGTATACTCAACGTACCAAGGCTTTGACCGCATCGGCCGCGGCATGCTGATGGTCTTCTGGCAACTGTCGCCATCACGGCGGTTGGTGACTGTCTTGAAGATGGGCCTGCCGTTGCGATGGTCGAAGCATCCATTCTCGCGCTTCTCGCACATGTTTGGTTTTGAGCGGTTGCCGTCGTGCCCGACGTCGCTGTAGCCGACGGTCCAACCGTCCGGGCAGTCGTCATAGACGTCTTTCCGCGCGGCAGAGGAGTTCGCGTCAGGGCATGTTGGCCAGGAGAAGCCGGGAAGCTTCATCGCGGCGATGAGCCGGTACATGGGCGGGTGGCAGCTTGGGGTGGCTTGCCAGTTCCCGGAAACGCACAGCAGTACCTGACAGCCCCATTCGGAAGCCGGCGCGCTGCTGGCGTAAAGGGAGCCGACTGCAATGGCGGCGGCAAAGAGCAGAGATTTGGTCAATGGGAGCTCCTTTCACGGACGTCGCTGTTTATACTTTAATTGATTTTTTGCGACCGCGAAAGGAGGTTTGTATGGGGTTGGACGGCGGTGGAAAAATACGATCCGAGAAACGTTTTGGACAACCCAGAGCGCGATGTCATGCAGGCGCAAATAGCGGCAAAACTCGAAGAAGAACGCCAGCGGCGGAATCTGTCGAATCGAGATTTCGTGGCGCTGATTAAAAGCTTCGCCAACGAAAAGGAGTTCTCCTACCGCACCTACTATTTGACGATGCGGCAGGAGCAGAACCTGACACTCGCGACGGTCGCGCTATTCGCGCGGGCGCTTGAAATCAGCGTCGCTGAACTGCTGCTGCCGCCGGCAGTCGTGGAACCATCGATGAAGCGGCTCGACGTCCAGCAGATTAAGGACAACATCGCGCGCGCGATAAACGGCTACCGGAAGCGGAAGAACTTAATGAAGAGGGAGGTTGCCGACCTGATCGGCATCTCGACCGTCACGTATTACAAGATCGAGCAAGCGCAACAGAATCTGACGCTGGCGATTATCGGCATGATCGCCAAAGGGCTTGGCGTGCCGACGGCCGCTCTGCTTCTCGGCCGCGTCCCTAAGCGCTGATTTTTGCCTTGCCGGGCGCAAGCGGCTCCGGCAGGCTTGTTCAAAAGCCCCTTGCGACGGTTCGACTGGGTGCGGAATGGTGGGGCTAGGCTTCCCAGCCGTCAGCCGGACGGTGGTTTGCGTCCGGCAAACCGCTGAAGGCGGCCCGAAGGGCCACCGGTCCGGCTGTAAGATGGCTGTCCGCCTTTCTGTTTATTGCCGAAGGTTCCTGAGGACGCCGCTTTTTTGAACCCAGTCGGACAAAATTTAAGGCCGAGGTTCGGCCGAAATTTTTTGAGCCATGCGAGCCAGCGCCGGCACTGGATCTTTACCAGGTTTGGCAGATGCCTGGCGCGCCATTGCGGGCGGTCTGTGATGTCGAGCAGGCCAAGATGGCGGGCCCGGCGCAGCGCGTTGCGGACGGTGGTGGCGCCGACGCCGGCGCGGTCGCCGATCTCTTTGACGCTCGATCCGCAAGAGCCGTGCTGACGGCAGTCCGAGGCAACAATATAAAGCACGGCCCGTTCACCCTCCGTGAAGCGATCCCGCACATTTGGGGGTAGGGCGGCCATATCGCCCAAGCGTCGTTTCCTCGCCCATCGGACGGGGCAGCGCGACCCGCTCGCCGCTTGATGGCGCGACTGCTTGGATTTCGGGCGCTGCGGAAAGTAGGTGCGCGCCGGCGGCAACCGGGCTTCGCGCGCCACTTGCAGCAAGGAGCGCCGCGAACAGGCGGCCTCGCTTAGTTCTTGCGCCTCCTGGTCCCTCAAGGCGCCCTCGGCCAGCCCTCGCCAGACCAGCACCAGATAGTGATCGATCTGCTTGGCCGTCGTGATGTCGGCAAGCCACTGGGCCATTTCGGTGTGTATGGTCACCACGTCTTTCCCTTGCTTGCGGCAAAGAAAATCCGTGGCGCGAAAGCGCATTTTCCTGTTGCGACTGTCAGAGGAAGCAGCTAGATTTTGCCATCTTCTTTTGGTGGCAATCGACGGAATTGGCGTTCCGTTCTAGCTACAACCTCTTGGAAATCCGGCCTTCGCGCCGGGTTTTCTTTTTGCCTGTATCCGTTCTCCACGATTCGATGATTTGCCACCGTAAGCGGCTGAGTGCATAAGTTAAAGTAAAAACCTGATCGCCGACAACCCTCGGCTTTCCGTGCGCCGCCTGGCCCAATTCGGCCTTGCGCCGTCAGCGCGCTCGTTCTCGGCTCGGATCGGGCTCGCTCCAAAGGAGCAGGGCGGCTTACGCCGCCCCTGTTGCTGGTTATTCTTCGTTGTCGTCGGTGTCTTCCTTAGCTTCGCAGCGGGGATGGACGCGGGTGAAGATGGCCGCAATCACATCTGTCGTGTGGACTGTTTTGCCGTCTTTTTCGTTGGACGAGTTTGCCAACCCGGCCTTCCACGTAAACGCTGTCGCCAACGTTCACGTTGTTCTTGATCCAGTCGGCGCGCGTGCCGCTCAGGATCGTGACGGCAAGGCGAAAGCCGGTAGGGGGACCACTCACCCGAAGGGCCGGCGCACGATTCTCGCATGCGGATCCGCAGCCGGTCCTGCACGGAGCCGGCGAAGCCGCGGAGGAAGAATGGGGGATGCCGGTTTTCGCGTTGTTGGGGAGAGCCATCTTTCCCTCTAGCGACTATGGAATTGATACTTTAACATCGCTGCATGAGCGACTCCCAGCAGATCGCGGACATGTATTTTGAGGAACTGCGCGAACGCGCAGAGCGCGAGGGGATTGACGCTGCATTGCATGTGGCAGCGATGACGCTGGCGTTCTATCAGAACAGCGCCAGCACTGGATTTCATCGGCGACAAGGGCCGTTGCTGGTCACGCCGACGACTGAGGTAAACGGGCCGCAAGAACCATGAACAATGACAGCGTGTCACTCTTTCCAATGCGTGCGATCGCCCCCGCAGCGATCATCACTCTACTGGTGCCCGGATTCACGTTTGCGCAGGCAGGCAATCCGATGTGGCAGTCAGGGTATAATTGGACGTGCGAAGCGACGGCCCGCACGATCTGTGAGCGAGACGGGACTTGCCAAATCGGCGATGCAGGCGGTGTGAAGTTCGAGATCGAGTTTGAAAACAGCCGTGCGCTGTTTCCCGACGGGACGGTGAAGATCAAGCGACACTACCGGCAGACGGTCAATGACAGTCCCCTGCAGGCGGAGGTGAAAGTCGAGCTGGCGGACAACCGCGTTCTGTGGTTGACGGCGGTCGATGCGAGCCGCACTTACTCCCAAGCCTGGACGGGAGCCATTGTCGAACCGAAAGGAGGGGTCGTGCTTTCGATCACGCAAGGCGTTTTTTGCCTTCCAGAATCTGCGGGAATGCCAAAGGGATGACACCGGACAGTTTGACCCGAAGGCAGCGTCGGGAACTCCGATGGTGGGCCGCTGAACTTGGCAAGCATCAGCAAGGCGCCGTGCCTTGCGTATCGTGTCACGGTGTTGGGCTGCAGGAGCTCGAAAACGATCGCGACGCTGCCGTGATCAAGAACGGTGTGGGATACGCAGCTGAGCCTTGCCGCCGCTGCGCCGGCATGAAATTTTTTCGCCGCTAGGGGAACCGTTCCCGTCCAATCCAAACCAGCCAATCGGCGCGTTCGGACCGGAGAAAAACAGCCAAATTGTTCACCTCTGCGACGTTCTCGCTCCCCACAGCATCCCCGGATTCACATGAGGGACGGCGAGCAAGACTGCGCCGGTCCCCGTCCGGCAAGGCATTGCGGAGCTAGGCGGGGGATTTGCAAAACGTAGCGCGTCATGTGATGCCCGGAAAAGACAGTTCCCCGGGGCTGGCTCATCCATCGTTGAAAAAGCAGCAGTGAAAAGCTTGACACAAACCTCAATTAAAGTACGACAATCAACGGTAGCAGGGGGCGACATCATGTCCGAATCCGCGGCCGCAAATGGCGGCTTCGTCGGAATCGGCAGCGAGGTGTCGAATGCAGATTTTTCAGGTCCCGGCGATCGAGGACCAGCCCCTTTTTGCGACATGCTTCACGCCGCCTCAAGAGATTTTTTGGCAAACAGACCTTGATACTGGTGGCCGGGGCGCTTGAGCGCGGAGGAAATTCCGCGGTGCCCGGCGGATGCTTACGGTGGTCCTAGGAATTCCAGCATCCTGTACTTCCAACCCAGCCGTTCCGCCATACGCACAAACGCCGCTGGACCGAGAAACAGGCAGGTGCGCGCGGCCAGCCCATACAGATAATCGTTTACACAGGTCAGGATCGCCGGGCCAATTTGTCAGCAGACGACAGAAACCGCTCAACGGCCGCGCCTTAGTAACCGCTTCAAGCTCAAGCCGGCCAACAAAATGTAAGGCGGCATGGCGAGCGAATAGTGGCCACAGTTTAATTCCAAAATATTTGGCCTAGCCCCGGCGTCCTTCAGCCTCTGCATGAACCTCTCCGATAGCTCTGGCAACACCACTTTGTCTCTCTTAGCCAACACAACATGGAGATCGAGATCAGGCCGTGCCAAACTATGCGCGTAATTCTCCAAGTTAAGGGGACCCCAGGCCCTTCTGAGATCGGTCAGCTCAATCTCAGGCTCAAGGCTATCGCGTATCGATCGTGTCGCGCGGCCCGTCCAAACCATATCCGCTAGACTCCCCGCCGTCAGAAACAACGAGGCTTTTGACACAGCCAAGTCGTGTGCCGCGACTATGGCCGCAACCCAGGAACCTAAGCTCATTCCGAGAACCGAAATCTCTCGATAGCCTTCGCTTTTCAGCCAACGTATGAGTTTTCGCCCATCCAACACTGCCTGCCTTACAGATTGGATCGTTCGACCGAGATTAGGGCTAAGCATATAGTCGGCGTGCACGGAGCCGGGACGGCTGCGTTCGAAGTGATAAGGCATAGCAATCTCGACAACCGTGATGCCACGCTGCGAGAAAAAGTTGGCAATCTGACGATTCCGGGCGCTTGCATTCCAATGGTGAAAAATCACCATCGCCTGATCGAACGACCCGCTTTCTGTGATTTTCGCCGAGACGACATTGTTTTGTTCGATATCAGTAGAAATGTCCGATGGAAATTTGAGCCACCCATCTAGCCTTTCAAAACCCTGATCACTCACACTCGGCTCATCGAAAAAGGCTGGATCAGCCACGGCTTGGTCCGCAAGGGCACAGAATTCCTCGATACTTGTTATCTTCTTCGCACCTGGAAAGGCGCGTTCCGCGTCAAGGATGAAATCCGTTGGTTTCTTCCCTTCCTCACCGCGAAGGGCCCGGCGTTCGTCCCAACGATCGAGCCAACTATGAAACACTCTGATTGTTTCCTAACTCGCTCGCTCGCCAGCGGCCTAATCCTGGATCGAACAGGCCGTATAGTGCGACTAGCACTGACATGGCCAGAAGGGTCGAAAAGCCGGCAAACGCGTCGATCAACAAGTAGCTGACAACAAGTAACGCCACGACCGCCGACATCTTCCACAAAGGCGCGTGAAATCGACCTCCGACACCTAATCGGATGGAGCCATACAGAAATACAAAACAGGTCGAAATAACGATAAGAAGGCTGCTGTAATGCGTCGGCATACGATAGCGGAACCCGGTGCTCACATCATCGCCACCTTGGAACATCGAAGACATATCGCCGACCAACCACGCCACAATATTCTCACCACTGGATGCCAGATAAGAGCTTTGGACCTTCATCCATATGGCGACCAGAACCCCCAAAACCGTACACCGAAAAACCCCACGCATCACTGTGAGGCCGGCTTCATTGAGCTCTTGCTGATGATCAACATGCGGCAGCTTCTTCAATCCGTCTCCAATTCTCCAAAGATCATGAACAACCGTATAGAGCAAAATGAGACCTGCGAAGAAAAGATAAAATACCAGGCACATGTATAGGTAAGCGAGCCCCGTAAAAACGACTGTTTCGGGGACAGATATGACCTCAGGACGCACAAGAGCTATTTTTCCCCAATCCATGGCATAGTTGCCACCGCCCTTCATCAACGGGATCAAGGACACGCCGATCCATTGAAAAAGACCCGCGAACAGCAAGCAAATCAAAAAAACCGACCAATATGTGTACGAGGAAGCGTCAACGTTGCCCAACCAGGCGTCGTCGCTTTCCACCTGATCGCCCTGCGCTGCGAGCTTTCTGCGCCCCTCACTTTTCCAGAAGACCAGCAACTCTATAACGAAGAAGAAAAACAGCGGTAAGAACACCATAAAGTCGAGTGTCCAATTTGCGGCCCAAAGGAATCCAACCTGCTTAACGAGCCCGTCCGCTCGCTCGTAGGTGACGTTGTGGATACCAATGATGTACGACAAAAAGCCGAGTGCGGTCATGCCCGCAAACACCGACGCCGGTAAATTCAGGGGAGATCCGTGACTAAAAAACGCCTCCGATTTCCTCGCCAAACTAAAACGCCGCCTCGGCCCCTTGGCGTCAGTATCCCGTATCAGCTCTGCCGGGGAGTCTGTCTCGTCATCGAAGGTCGCAGTCAGTGCCGTATCTGGAATCTCCTGTGCAAAGCTGCTTCCGGCTCTCTTCCATTCTCGTCTCTTGGCCGATAACCGCGATTGCGCCGCACTAAGCTCCATCTGCCATTCGCTAGTTGCGAGCGGATCATCGCATCCAAAAATCCTCGCCAGCCAACGAATGTTGGCAGTGCTAATTCCCTTCTCGTTCTCTTGATACCAAAGCTGCACCGTTCGCAGATCGACCCCAACCCGGTTGGAATCAATCTGTGAAATCGCCTCTGCAAGAAGCTCGGGCGTCCATGGGCCTGCAGGAAACCCGTCTTTGCCCAACGGCCGACCCGCACCCGCCGCCGCCAGTCGTTTGAATAATTCTTTGAAATCACTCCCGTCTCTCGGCGGAGGGAGAAATAACTTTCCGTTCTTAAACAATGACTTACAGGCTCTGGTTTCGTTCCGTTTCGCTAGGCTTCGTATCCTATCGTGCCTTCGTCCTCAATCAACGTATTTATCAACTCGATGCAACTACGTAGCGCGCTTCCAAGCTTTGGACATGCGCCCCCGGATGAAGCGTACAACTGATTGATTTTGGGAAGGAACATGGCCGAAATCATTTCCTTGGAGCGGACGAGGGACGCCCAACGTAGCTTCTCACCCCACAAGGAGGATGCGCGATATGGCTCTGGCTGTAATAACGTTTAATGGTGAACGCCTTGAGGATCCTATCACTGAGAGGCCGCTCACAACGATACTTCGACGGCATCGTCAGTTGAGAGAGCAGGTGGAGCGTCTGTGTCGGCGTCTCGTCGAGCGCGAGACGGAAAGTCGGTTTTCAGCGCGGCTCGAGATGCGACTGAACGAGCTCTTTGCCCAGGAAGAGCATGCACGGGACGAAATGCTTCGATTTGCGGTCGAAAGTATCGAGGATTGCGCTGCCAAGGCCGAGCACCTTCGGTGGTTGCTCAACGAGGGCGACAGCGGATTGGAAGACGCCGATTGGAATCTGCTATTGCAGTCGTTTGTGAATAGTACCCCGGTGGCCGCCGGCGCTTTCTCCTAAGCTTGCGTGCGGACGCCAAAGGTGCCTGCCAGAAAACGAAGATTTTTCAGAAGGCGCCATCTTCGCCGTCGCGAAAGGGTGGAAGCCGGAAGTCCGTGAGGTATAGGCTGAGCGGCGGTCATGTGACCCTTTCGGTCATTCGGTCAGGGCGAGCCGGGCCGCTTCGAACTCCGTTATCCCCTCGTCGCTTCCGTCGGTGAAGCTCGCCACGGTAACCGGGCAATCCCGATCCGGGAAGTAGTAAACGGCATTTACGCAGAACGCCCCGCCTCCGGAATGTCCGATCGCCCGTCCCGCCTCGCCCATGCTGCCGCTCATGAGGCCGAGGCCGTAGCCGCAATCCGTCCAGGGCCGGCCCGAGACAGCGCCGCCCAGGGGATAGCGAAGCAACATCTGCCCGAGCGTGGCCGCGTTCAGCACCTCACCCGAGAAAAGCGCATGCAGGAGAAGGGCGGCGTCTCTGGCGCTTCCCACCAAGCATCCGTGATAGACCCAGCCGGGGTGATACCGATCGGCTGCGCGCCAGCAGAGGCGCGAAAATTGCCGGCGCGTGGTCGCGAGTTCCACGCTTTTGAGCCCGAGCGGATCGCGGATCATTTCCTCGAAAAGACAGGCAAAACTTCGGCCCGATGCCGCCTCGATATGCTCGCGCGCCAGCATGTAGCCGATATTCGAATAGGACCAGCCGCGACCGGGAGGAAAAAGAAGCCCTTGCGCCAAGGCCGCGCTCAGAAGCCTTTCGCGGGACCAAGGCTCTTCGCCGGCGCGAACCGCGTGCTGGTATTCCTTCAAGACTCCGTAATCTGGCAATCCGGAGGTATGGTTCAGCAACTGCCGGAGCGTGTAGGACTCGCCCGGAATACGGCTGTCGAGATCGATCCCGCCGATCTCGAACAGCTTCAGGGCACAGATGGCAATGACCGTCTTCGTGAAGCTCCAATACGGGAAGAGCAGGGAGGCATCACCCAAAGCTCCCTCGCGCCCGTCACCGGAGATCCAACAGGAATGGATACCTGCCGCCTGTTGCATGGGCGTCTCGTATCACGGGGCACCGAGCCGGGCCAGCCTGTCCGTTTCGGGTTCAATCCGGTCATCCATCGTGCGTGTCATCGACGGCGGCCATGGGTCGTTCTTTCGCGTTCGACGTCCGAGGGGAATTGATCGATCGAACAGGTCCGCGACAAGCCCGATCCAGGCGGTCGCACTGGCATGCCCTGGCTGTAACGCGGACGACAGTGCGACCCATCCTGACAGGAATGCGCCAACTGTCGTGCTACGACGAGAGCGGTCGGCCGGTGTTTACGATACCGATCTGCCAGCCTGCCATGCAGTGAAGAGGAGAGTTCACCATGTCCGGGATCAACCGCCGCGTCTTGCTTCTCAGCTCCGGCAGCGCCGTCATCGGCTCGACGATTTAGGCAACGGCTCACGCCGGAGAGCCTCGACGCCGGGACCGAGAACCGTCCCGCGACCTGCGGGCGCTGATAAAGGCGCACAAGGCAACGTACGCGACGTTCGGCAAGGCAATCCAAGAAAGGGACGGCAGTAATCGCGAACACGACAGAGCCAGCCGGGCCGAGGAAAGGGCACTGCTGGCTGTCTGTGCCTATCCTGCGGTCAGGGAAGGTGATCGCCGGGCCAAGGCCAGATATCTTTTGAGGATCGAGGGCCGCGGCGAGCTCGACTTGGCAGTGCACATGCAGGCTCTTCTCCGTTCGACGATGTGGAAAGGATAGGGGACTGGCTTCCGCGTCGCGGAACTTGGACGTCCGTGCCTTAATCAGAGCTTCGACAATGGTCGATGTTGCCGCCAAGGCGGCCTATGTACGGACGCTGCTAGGCGACGGTGCGAGCGGCATGGACGAGAAAGACTGGGAGACGCTTTTGCAGTCGTTTTCAGATCGTGACGGTTATTGATAAAGAGAGGCCATCCAGCCGCTCGGGGTTTTAACAAAGCCGACGATGGATTGTCTTTTTCTTTGGCCGCCGAGTCCATCATAGGTAACATCAACAGCGCATCGTACACCAGGTCCCAAGGTGTCTTTGTCGCATTGCCCCAATGACAATTGTAGATTCGGCCAATCATTGGGCTTGGCGGCTTGAACCGAGGCGCGAGCTTCTTCTTCAGTGGGAATTTCCAATTGGGAGTCTCGAGGCGCCGACGATGTCAGTGCATAGGTCCCGCCAACTCCTATGGCGATACCGATCACGAGAGCGATGGCGCAGGATGCGATGCCGTTCATGAGTGCCAAAAACTAAGCAGCAAATCGCCTAGAGAGGGAAATTGATTGCAAAGCCACGTGAGCGCCAAAAGGAAAATGATGGCGGCTACAGCCCAACCGTTACCGCTGTGGAGATCGGCGAGATCGCGTTCAGCTTGCTTCTGCGCTTCCAGCCCCTCCGCATGCACGATTGTCATAGGGCGATTGTAGTGAGATTCTGGCATGGTCACTGGCCAGCTCCTTTCGTAGCCGTGGGCTGCGAGGTCTGCAGAAGCGCCTGGACGGGATGTGGGAATTTATAGGCCCACAAGCCCTCACTCGCGCCTTTTGCCGTCAGTTCCGCAACAACATAGCCCATGTTGACGGCGTTGCCATCGGGATAGGTTGCCGCAAAGGCGAAGCCAGAAGAAATCATGGCTGTGCCAACATCGAGTGTCGAACCCTCGATCTCGGCGGCGCAAACTGCGAAAATCGCGTCGTCCCGCGCTCGCCCGATCGGTTGGCAAGTCACTGCCGCCGTCTGAAACAAGCCTCCGAGCTGGGCCAGCGAAAGACTTCCGCAGTCGTGTTTGTTACCGGCAGCGTCCGTAGCTATGCTGCCGCGTATACAGGACTGGACGCCATACAGGCGGTAGACCTGACCATCGGACTCCCAGGTGTCGCCGGTCTGCAGCGTGATATTCTTAGGAACGGCGAAGCTCGATGCCACCTGCTGGCCATAGGCCGGAAGCAAGGTTGCGGCGATTGTCGTAGCCGTCAAAAGAATGTCACTGGCTCGTATCGCCAAGGCCCATTTCCTTTCCTATGACGGCCGACTCGAGGAGGTCGGGGCGAAGCGGCTTGCCCTTCTTGTCAACAGCGATCTGAGCAAAGCCCTGGAAGACCATCGAGTCGTCGTCGTTGGCGACGAGGAACGGATCGTTGTTCGACCCTTGGCCAACGCGGGCGAAGCAGGACACAGGATCGGGCGTTCCGGGCGTCGATTGCAGGACCAGCGTCTTGCAAAGGATTACGCTGGCACGCTTGTTGTAGATCGTGCCGGCGTCATCTTTCGCGGCGTCTTTGCAATCCCACGTCTGCACCCGATTGTAGATGACCTTCTTGGACGGGCAGGACGTAAGGCCGCGCAAGACATATTCGACGCCGTTGATCTTGCGATGGGTCGCGTCAATGATTTCGACGGGAGAAGAGATCTCGTCGACGTCGCGAGCGAACAGCTTGCCGGATGCATCGTAGCGTTCAAGAACGAAGACCTTCTTGTGGGGTTCGGCGAACTGGCTGAGATATTCAACACTCGGTTCGGCGAATGGTGACGACTCGTCCTGGGCGGATGCCGCGCTCATCGATGCAGCGGCGGCAACCAAGGCGGAAACGAACATTTTCATGACGGTATTCTCCGTTTTATGGCTGCATCTGTGCGCGGCTGACCGAACGCGTCAAGCGGCTGGCGCGGGCAGCGCCGAAGGCGCAACACGGGCGGCTTGGACGCGCTGAGGTCGCCCGCGCTATGGTCAGCAGCAAAAAGGGGCGAATTACCGACGAGAAAGAAAGCCATAGTTGTAGTCGCTTGTTGACGAGCAGGATTGGCGCGGTTATGACGTAAGTTAAAGTAATAACCGGAGCGACGCAATGGCCAGAGTTTCGTTCGTCGGAATTCTTGTGGCGGGGGTTGCGCTAGCAACACAGGGCCATGCGCAGGATGCCGTCCCTCGGCAGGCTCTGCAACCGGTAAATGTAGCAGCCCGCATGGCAGCGGCGTTTCGGAACGAGAAGCCTGCCGCGCACACCGTGACGTTGAGTCATCAGTCGCCTGAGACGCAGTCGCCAGCGGCAACCGAGTGTCCGGCAGTCGACAGCAAGGCCGTAAGCGACCTCGTGCGCGCGGTGGCGGCGGAGGAGGGCGTCGATGCTGACCTGGCCGATGCGGTGGCTTGGGTCGAAAGCCGGCATGGCGCGGCGCGCAAGCAATCGTCGGCGGGCGCCGTGGGGATCATGCAGCTGATGCCGGGAACGGCGGGCGATCTTGGCGTTCGTGACAGGTGTGATGTCGAGGCGAACGTTCGCGGCGGCATCAAATATCTGAAGCAGCTCTACGGTGAGTTCGGCGACCCACTGTTGATGCTCGCCGCATACAACGCCGGGCCTGCAAACGTTCGTCATAGCCGGGGCATTCCGGAGTTTCCGGAGACAGCCGGCTACATCATCAAGGTTCTCAACCGCTGGAAGCTGTCAGCCGTGGTCGGCTCGTCGCAGCCGGCGAACGTGTCTGAGGTCAAAGGAGAAGGGAAAATCGAAAATGCGTGGAAGGACGGACATGTCATTGAAGTGGAGTAAATTCACGCTGCAGTTCGCGGCTGCCGTTGCAATCGGCACGATTTTGCAGCCGGTCGCCGCCTTCGCCCAGGACGCCGCACCCATCGAAGGTGTCTTCGATTGGCTGGTCGGCGTCCTGCAGGGCAACATCGCGCGCTCTATTGCGATCATCGCGGTCTGTTTCCTCGGGTTTATGGCAATGACCGGCCGCCTGGCCTGGCCGCTGGCGTTCTCAATCGTCGTCGGCATCGCTTTCGTGTTTGGCGCATCGACACTGGTCGATGCAATCCGTGAGACCGCTTCGAGCTAGGGCATGAACGACAACGAAGACGACCTGCCGACGGCCGAGCCTGTGAGCCTCGCCTTAACGCGCCCCTTGATGGTGTTGGGCGTGCGTTACGAGGTTTTTTGGCTGAACGGCTTGATCGGCGTCGTGTTTTTCATCGCCACCAGCAACATTCTGCTTCCGCCCCTCGTGGCCGTGATCGGCCACGGGGTGTCGGCCTATCTGTGTCAGCGCGACATTCACATGTTTCATATTTTCGAGCGCCTTTTTCTGACCAAGCGGGCGATGGGAAACACCTCGTTTTGGGGAGCCAGGAGCTATTCTCCATGAGCATCAACGCTGATCTGAAATACGGCAAGCAGCGCAAAAAAGAGCAGGGCGTGAGTGAACACGTCCCTTTTTTGCGTCATGTGGATGATAATGTATTGGTGACCAAGGCGGGCTTTCTGGCTTGCATCATCCGCATGGGCGGTCTGCCGTTCCAGACGATGGACCAATCAGAGCTCAACGCCCGTGTCCTGAACCGCAACACCACATTCCGCAATCTCTCGTCGTCGCGCTTTGCCGTCTATGCGACGATCATTCGTCGTCACATTAGCCGGACATCGAAGGTAGCTTCGACAACCCGTTTGTCGCTGAGCTGGACGCGCGTTACATGGAGGCGCTGTCCTCCAAAAACCTGTTCGTCAACGAAGTTTACATGACGGTCATACGCCGGCCGATGGCCGGCAAGATCGGCTGGGTGGACAAGATCTTTGATCAGTTTCGTTTACAATCGGCCGGCGAGGAAACCCGCGCCGAAGCACTCAAGGAACTGCACGATGTGACCGACAGCATCGTGCAGGATTTCGGCGCCTATGGGGCACGCAAGCTCGGGGTGGTCGAGCGCAACGGCAGCGTATTTTCGGAACCTGCAGAATTTCTAGCCAAGATCCTGGCCGGCGCCGATGAGGTGGAAGTTCCGCTTCCCCGAATGAGTTTGGCTGAGGCAATTCCGATGCGGCAACTGCTGTTCGGGCGCGAGGCGATCGAAATCAAGGGAGCAGAGCCCTCTAGTTCGAAATTGGCCGCGATGATCTCCATGAAGGAGTATCCCCCCTACACAACGCCGGGCGGCCTCGACGGGCTTCTTCGCCTGCCTCATGAGATCATCATTACACAATCCTTCGCCCTGGAGGACCGCGTTGCCGCAATGGGCCAAATCCGCAAGATCGGTCGACAGGTTGTCGGCTCTGATGAAGGGGGCACCTCAGTCGAGCAATCCGTTCACGACGGCATGGACAAGCTGGCGCAAGGCGAAGTCGTGTTCGGCGACCATCATCTGACCGTTTGCGTGGTCGCTCGGTCAGTTCCGGAGCTCAACAAGGCAATTTCCGACGTGCAGTCGGAAATGTCGCGTCTGGCGATCATTCCGGTACGAGAGCGCATGAATATGGAGCCTGCTTTTTGGGCGCAACTGCCCGGGAATTTCAGCTACATCGCGCGCAAGGCATTGATCTCGTCGATGAATTTCGCGGGACTGTTTTCGGGGCATAATTTCCCGTCCGGCCAGAAGGACCGGCTGCATTGGAAACGTCCGATCGCCCTGCTCGAGACGACAAGCCAAACGGCCTACTATTTCAATTTTCATGTCGACGACGTGGGAAATTTCACGGTTTTTGGCCCGACCGGCTGGGGCAAGACCGTGGCGATGTCCTTCCTGCTTGCTCAAAGCATGAGGGTCGAGCCTCGGCCGCGCTGCGTATATTTTGACAAGGATCGCGGCGCGGAAATCTTCGTACGGGCGCTCGGCGGCCGCTATGAAGTTCTGCAGCCCGGTGTTCAAACCGGGTTCGCGCCCCTGCAGCTGGATGACACGCCGGAAAACCGGTCATTTGTCGATACGTTGCTCCAATATCTGCTGAAGCCTGACAACGGCACATTGGAGCCCGCCGAGATCCGCGTGATCGGCGATGCGGTCGACCAGATTTTCAGGATTCCAAAAGAGCGGCGCGTCTTTTCGATGCTGCCGGAGGTTCTGCGCGGTCGTTTGCAACCGGGGATGAACGACCTGACACAACGGCTCGAGCCGTGGCTCGACACGAAGAGCAGAGGCTGGCTCTTCAACAATGCGACCGACCAACTCGACTTCTCGTCGGCGGTGATCGGCTTCGACATGACCAAAATCCTGAACGAGCCGAAAATCCGCACGGCGGCGCTGCTCTATATGTTTTTCCGCATCGACCAGGAGATAAACGGCGATCCGTTCCTGGTATTCCTCGATGAAGGCTGGAAGCTTCTGGATGACGACGTTTTCGTCGAGTTCATCAAGGACCTGTTGAAGACGATCCGAAAGCGCAACGGCGTGGTCGGCTTCGGCACCCAATCCGCGGACGATGTTGCAAAGTCGGCAATCTCGAACACGTTGATTGAGCAAACCTCCACCAACATTTTCTTCCCGAACCCCAAGGCCGATCAGGAATCCTACCGCAGACGGTTCACCTTAACCGCCAAGGAGTTTCGGTTTGTCAGGGAGACGGCGAAGGAAAGCCGGGCGTTTCTTGTGAAGCATGCGTCGGATTCGATCGTCGCCAAACTCGACCTTTCGACGATGCCGGACCTGGTGAAGGTCCTGTCGGGCAACGAAAAGACAGTTCGCGAGTGTGAGGAGCTGCGCAAGCGCTATGGCGAAGAGCCGACCGCGTGGCTCCCCTATTTTTGTGGATGGGAGACGGAAGCGGATGAGCAGGCAGCGTAGAGCCGGCCCGACGGCCGTATTGTTCGCAACGGCCGTGACGGCGCCGATGCTCATCGCCCCGAGCATTGGTCTGGCACAGATCGCTGTTGAAGACGATCCCAACCTCGTCGAGCGGAAAAAAGATGAGTTCCAGAACGACAGTTCCAATGAGGACAAGAAGTCTGAAACTGGTCAGCGCAAGGCCGTCGTCTGCACCTATTCGAACAAATACCGGAACGAAATGTTCCGCCGCTCCCCGCAACAGGCGCTCGCGCGTGATGCCGGCAATGCGTCGCTCATCCGGCACTACGCAAAGAAGTATGGTATTTCGGAAGGATTGGCGCTGTCCGTGTCCTACCAGGAAGCGCGCTTCGACACCTGCGCCGGCAGCCATACTGGCGTGAAAGGCGCGATGCAGCTCACCAAGAGGACGGGCCGCGGCCTCGGCTTCGATCGCGACATCAACGAGCAGAATGTCGAGGGCGGGGTGAAGCTGCTGAGCCAGGCGGTCAAGAAATGCGGCGGAACGAACTACGCATGCCTCGCCTCCTACTACAACGGTTCGACGGCGGCTGAACAGGCCAATTGGTCGGCCGGCGTCGGGCGCTGGCATGGTTACTTCAATGAGTATGCGGGGTCGGGTAAAGCGCCAGCTGCCGCCCCGCCGCCCTTCAGCATCGAGGTTAGCGGCACCGGCGCTGCCGGTGCTGCACAGGCGGGCGGTGTCAATGCCGTCAACAAGACGGCTGCCGGGCTCGAAACAAGCGGCGCGCAACGATCGCATTATTCCAGCCTAATCGAGACGTTGGCGGCGGGTGTCGGGACCAAGGAAGAATACATGGACGCTTGGGACGAAAACTCCACGGCGCGCGGTTTGAATGCCGACCTGCTCAACCAGCTAGTCCAGGGCTCCGCAGCGGTGAACGACCTGTTGAACGCCCGTCTTCTGCAGCGCAACACCAAGCTTTCTCAGGTGTCTAAATTCGGCACCAATGAGGGCACGGAAAACCCCTTCACCTGCGATCCCGTCATCCTGGGCAAGCTGGAAGTGCCGGACCATTTGTGGCCCGGCTGCGCCAAACGCGTCGTGGGACCGGGCGGCGCTGAAGAAAACACACTGGTTCCAAATGCCAACGCGGCGGCGGGTGCTTTGGAAATCATGCAACGCAACGCGCAATAGACTGAAAGGAGCCCTCCATTATGAAACGGACTGTTGCAGCATCGTTATTCCTGGTCGCGTCGACTGCGCTCGGGAATGCGCAAATCGCGGTCATCGACGGCGCCAATCTGGATGTCGCGCGAGAAAACGCCGAGAACACCAACTCGATCATGAAGAGCAATGACGACATCCTCGAGAAGTCGAAGGAGATCCTGCAGGCACTTTCCGGGACGCGAAACGGATCGCTCGGCATCGGTCAACAGGGTCTCGGCGGGGGAATGTCGATCGCGTCGGCGCCATCGTTCGGATCGGTTCTCAATGGCGGAACGCTTTCCTTTGGCGGGCTTGGAGGTCAGGCACAACAGATCGCCGGCGCCGTGATCAACGGCCTGCAGTTGGTCAAGCAGCTGAAAGCCGTCATCGAGGGTGAGGACCCAGGCACCGTGAACAGCCTTTACAGCGGCAGCGTCAACACCTCGGCACTGCTGGCCGCACTGACGCAGCAAGCGTCCCAAGGCGTGACGACCCGGGAACAATCGTTGCAGTCCGCGACCGGCCAAATCGGTCAGGCGGAGAACGTCAAGGGTTCGGTGGACGAAAACACGCGCATGCAGCTGGAAACCGCGCGCTCGATCAATGAGCTGATCGGCGTCCAGAACGGCGCGGTATCAGCCCTCAACGAAGACCTGAAATTCCGGCTGACGCAACAATCTCAGGTACAAAAATTGCTGCAATTCAAAGATGTGAACCCGTTCAAGGATGCCGGTGGTTCGCAGTAGGCGAATGCCTTGCGGGGGCGAGTTCGCCGGCATCGGTCCGGGGAACGGTGCCGCCGATCGAGACTCTCACGGCGGGAAAGCTCATGAATTCTAGGGTGTTTTTGGCGCTGATGATCGCCGCGCTGGCAACTGCCTGCGCAAGACCTGGCCGTGAGCTCAAGGCGCCCTGCGGCCCGATTTCCTCGTATGCGGCGAACGACGAGTGCGGCGAGTTGAAGCCGGCAAACTCGGCATTCGACAAGGTGATGTCGGAATAAGACATGAGCCCCGTTTCGACCATCATCAGCGACCTTCTGAGCGGTGTCGATCAGGCCGGGGCTCGCTTTGTAGAGGTCCTGTACAAGCGCATCGGCCTTTATAGCGAAAACCTGTTCTTCGCGATGCTGCTCCTCTACGTGGTCATTTGGGGTTACATGCAGATTTTCGGCCGCTCGACGGCCTCGCCGCTGGAGGCCGCGTGGCGCCTCGGCCGCGCGATGTTCATCTACTGGATGGTCACGAACTGGGCTCCGTTCTCCGAGACGATCTATACGCTCGTCCAGTCGATCCCGGAAGTTCTGGCCAACCGCATCGTCCAAACGGTTTCGTCGACGACCGGCACTCAGGTCTCATCGGTCGATGCTGTGCCGGCAATGTTCGACGCCCTCTACGAAGCGACGTTGCGGGTGATGCCGGAACTCTACACGTCAGTGTTGACCGATTTCTTCGGCGCCCTTCTGGCGATCATCATCATCATTTTTACCCTGCTATTCATCGGCGTCGCCGTAGCGGCGATTATCGCTGCAAAAGTCCTTCTTTTCATCATCCTGGCTCTTGGGCCGGTGTGGATCATCATGGCCCTTTTCAATTATTCCTTCAAATTCACCGAAGGCTTTTTCTCCGTCACTGCGAATTTGGTGGTGCAGCAGTTGCTGATCTACGGCTTCCTGGGTTTCTACTACTACATGGTTCAGCTCTCCGTTTCCGCGATGGAGGGCGGCGGCGGGACCGACATAACCGGCAAGCTTTCTCACGTGATGCCACTCCTGCTGGTCACGCTGGTCGGGTTCTATGTTCTGTTACAAATACCCATCATCGCGGGCATTTTGACCGGGAGTGGACCGATAGGTACCGCCGGAGCCATTCACGGCATTCGGCGCTCGGCAAGGGGAACAGTGGACAACGCAGTTACGCGGACCGCGACGCGGGCTGGCAGTTCGCTCCTTAGGAGATCAGCCGAAGGACGCCCCCGATTTGCGGCTGATGTGGGGAAGGCGAGTATTCAGCGCGAGACGGCTAAGAACGCGTCCTCGCTATAGGGTTCACGGGTAGACGGCAGAGAAAGCGCCGAATTCGTCATCGCTTGCGATCTGACGGCGGCGAGAAGCGAGTTTGAAAGCAAGGCTAAATTAAAGTGTCAAACGAACCGACTGAAACTGGCTTGGTCGACCAGCGTTATTACCAGCAAGGCAAATCGTGGGAAGACGACACCCATCGCCGTTTACGGCGGTCACGAACATTCGCTTGGCTGCTGGCCGGGGTCTTCGGCGTCATGGCGCTTCTCTCACTGGTAGCGCTCGTCCTGCTTTTTCCGCTCAAGCAATACGAGCCCTATATGGTCGCTGTCGACAAGACGACCGGCTACCTCGAAATTGCGCGAGCCCTGAAACCGGGTGACTTGGCCCAGGATGAAGCGGTCACGGCGGCGAACATCGTGCGCTATATCAGGGCGCGCGAGACCTATGACCCGCGCATGATCAAATCGAATTTCGATCTGGCGCAGCTCTATTCGACCGGAGCAGCCGCCGAAGATCTCGTGCGGGAATTCACGCCCTCAAATCCGAACTCCAAAGACAAGCGCTTCGGGACCGACACGACCATCAGCGTCACGGTGAAGTCGGTGTCGTTCCTGAATCGCACGACGGCAACGGTCCGCCTTTCGACCGAAGAGAAACGGCAGAACACGACGCGGCGTGAGCACTGGGTGGCGGTCGTCAAATTCCGCTACACCAGCACGCCGCTCAAGAACGAGTATCGGTTCGACAATCCATTGGGCTTCCAGATCACGGAATACCGGCGTGACCAGGAATCGCTGCCCGAGGCCGCACCGGCCGACAGGACGGTCCAATGAGGTGGCGGCTGAGAACGGTCGCGTTGTCGGCCGCACTTTGCGTTGCGTTGTCAGGCCCGGCGCTGTCGCGCGACAACCGAATTCGCTACGTCACCTTCAACAACGACAATGTCGTGACGGTCCAGGCGGCGATCGGCGTCTCGACGATGATCCAGCTGAGCCCGACGGAAGCAATCGAAACGATTTCGGCCGGCGACACGATCGGTTGGTCGATCGTCCCGAAGAAGGGATCGGGCATCCTGTTCGTCAAGCCGCTGGTCGAAAAGGCCGAGACTAACGTCAATATCGTCACCAACAAGCGGGTCTATTCTCTGCTCCTGGTCGGCTCGCGCGAACCGTCCCTGCGGGCATCGTTCCATGTTCGCTTCAAGTACCCTGACGAGGACGTGAACGCGCGGCTCCTCGCCCAGGCCGAAGAAAGCGTCCGCAATCCATCGCTAAAGAACATCGACCCGTCGATGCTGAATTACGACTATGCCTATCGCGGTGATGACTCGCTCAAGCCGCGCGTCGTGTTCGATGACGGAACGAAAATGTTCCTGCAATTCACGGGCGACGTGCCGGCGATCTTCGTTGTCGAGGCTAAAGGCAGTGAGTCCCTGGTGAATCTGCGCACCGAAGGCGAATACACGATCGTCGACAAGGTTGCACAGCAATTTACCCTGCGGGCCGGCGACAAGACGTTGTGCCTGTACAACCGTCAATCCCCATCGCAGCGCTTGCCGGATCCGATTGGAGACATTTATGGCCCGTCGAAACTCGACAAGAAGAGCGAGCGCGGGCGGTTCGATCAGAGGAGCCGCTGATGTCGAACATAGATTATCATGAGCTCGACGGTGGTAGCCCCGTTGCCCGGCGAAGTGCAGGTTTGGGCACGAAACTCGGCATAGCCGGCATCGGGCTGCTTCTGGCCGGTGGCCTGTTGTATATCAATTGGCCGAGCGGGCCGTCCGACCGGAACGCGACATCGAACGAGGACGAAGCTTTCGAGACCTCGACTTTTCAGCCGCGCGAGCCGGCGACGCCCGCGACGGCATTGCCACCGCAAGACCAGATTGTCATTCCGCCTCCTCAGACACCGCCGCCACAACAGTCGGCCGACGTCGACCAGACGGTCGCGCCAGGCGTCGATCTCGAGGAGCAGCGCCGTTTGCTTGAACAGCAAATGCGCGAAGCCGAGGCCCGCCGGCTAGCCGAAGAAGAGGCCCGTCGCCGGGAGGAAGAAGCCCGGTTGGCGGAGGAGGCACGCAAGCGCAAGGAGCAAGAAGAAAAGGCGCTGTGGGAGCGTCTTCGTTCGAACCAGATCGTCACCGACGGCGAACAGGACGCCCCGGCGGGCGAAGCGGGCGCGGCGATCGCCGGCGACGGGCAGCTCGTTCCTGTTCCCGGGGCAGACCTGGACCCCAACAAGGCGTTCCTCGCCCAGGCCGAGGTCAGTCGGAACGCCAAGGCGACGGCGAGAAAGAACAACCGTACGGACGCCCTGATTGCCGAGGGCACCATGATCCGCGGTTTTCTTGAAACGGCGATCAACACTGACCTGCCCGGCATGGTACGGGCCATCGTTCGCGAGGATGTCTATTCGCTTGACGGCCGCCGCGTGTTGATCCCGAAGGGGTCGCGGCTGACAGGCGAATACAAGTCCGGCATTGCTCGCGGCCAAACGCGCGTTTTTATCGTCTGGAACCGGATGATCCGGTCCGACGGCGTGTCGGTCAACATCGGTTCGCCTGGCGCTGACAGCCTTGGCCGTGGTGGCATGGCCGGTCGTGTCGATCGGCACTGGCTGGAGCGCTTCGGCTCGGCGATCGTGCTGTCGATCGTTGGCGGTGCGGCGGAATACCTTTCGGCGCTCGCCGACCCTAGCGGCGGCCGGCGCCAAGAGACCATTACCCGTGTCGATCCTATCACCGGCGAGGTGACAACGATCACGATCGATCCGGAGAGGACGGAAGAGGAAGCCCGACAGATCGCGATCGAACGCTCCGCAAGCACAATGACCGAACTGGCCAAGGAGGCTTTCGAGGATTCGCGCAACATCCCGCCGACGATCTATGTCGACCAAGGTACGTCAGTGATCGTTTTTGTGCGGCGCGATCTCGATTTTTCGGAGCTCTACGCCGATCCGGTCCAGCAAGAGCTGGCGAGGCTGAAACGCGGCGGCAAGCCGCGTGTCGCGATCGACCCTGTTCCCCTCTACATGACGCCGAAGGACAATTGGTTTCCGGCAGCACCCCCGGTGACCAAATGAACATGATCAAACACCCGGCCGTCGCTTCGCCGGCCGCATCGTCGAGCCCCTATGCCAAGTTCCCCATTCTGGAAATGGAACTGGAACCGCTTCACGAACTGCTACGGCAGGACGATGTTTCCGAGCTTTCCGTCAACAGGCCGGGCGAAATCTTTGTCGAGCGGCTTGGCGCCAAGGAAATGGAGCGGATCGCTGACGCCAGGCTGACCGAGAAATGGATTCGCAACCTCGCAACACTCGTCGCCAGCTCGACCAATCAACAGGTGAATGAAGAAAAGCCGATCCTGTCGGCGGCACTCCCCAGCGGCGAGCGCATTCAATTCGTGCTGCCGCCGGCGGCACCGGACGGCGGCGCGATTTCGATCCGCAAGCAGGTCATCATGGATATGACCGTCGACGACTACGCCAAGCGCGGCGCCTTCGAAGAAACGCGCATGGGCAATGAGCTCGGCTTGTCGGAAGAGGAAACGGAACTGGTTGAGCTGATCGGCGGCTCTGATCCGATGAAATTCCTGGAGCATGCGGTCAAGAATCGCGTGTCGATCGTTGTTTCGGGCGGCACTTCGACCGGCAAGACGACCTTCTTGAACGCCTTGCTAAAGTTAATTCCTTCGAGCGAACGGATCATCACGATCGAGGATACGCGCGAGCTGAAGCCCGTCACGCCGAATACGGTCGCCCTGCTCTCCTCCAAAGGCGACCAAGGCCTGGCGAAGGTCGACGCGCAAAGCCTCCTCGAGGCGTCGTTGCGTATGCGACCGGACCGACTGCTGCTCGGCGAATTGCGCGGCGCGGAAGCGTTTTCCTTTCTGCAAGCGATCAACACCGGACACCCCGGATCGTTGACCACGGTGCACGCCAATTCGGCGCGCGCGGCCTATGAACGTCTGGCGCTAATGGTCATGCAGGGCGGCGTGAAGCTCTCTCGCGAAGAGATCATGGATTACCTGAAAGAGGTGATCCCGATCATCGTCCAGCTCTCGCGTCGGGATGCCGGACGGCGGGTGGTGAGCGAGGTCAAATTCACAAAAGCCGAGCGCCTCGGCTGATCCTGGAAGGCGACAAATGAGGGCGTAATGGTGCAGGTCATCAAGGGATTAGTCGTGACGCTGATGGTCTTGGCCGTGGGCGTCGTTTTTTTCGCCATCGCCTATGCAGGCGTCCATTGGTACGAGACGGGCTCCTTCGCCCTGATCCAGGATCTCGACCGGGATCCTTTTGCCACGCTGCGCCGCGCCTACGCCAATGTCGCCGTTCTCGGCCTTTATCAGCAAGCGCTTTATGCGGCCGGCCTGGCGCTCATTGGCGTGATGGTGCTGGCTGTCATGACCGTGCTGATGACGCGCAAGGCATCGAATGACGCCAGGTTTCTTAGCTTGGCGGAAGTCAATCGAGCCGGTTTGACGAAACGCGGCGGCGTCTTCATCGGCCGAGCTGGCGGCAGCCTCGTGAACGTCATCGGCGCGTTCACCCAGCGCGGTTCCAACAAGAGGCACTTGACCAAGCCGAAGCTCGTAGGCGGAAAAAAGCTATGGGTTGATGGCGACGACGTCGGTGGCTTCGTGGTTGGGCCGCCGCGATCGGGCAAGGGCGCCGCGCTGATTATCCCAAACGCCCTGCTCTGGGCGGATTCGCTTGTCGTGCTGGACATGCGCGGCGAGACCTATCAGGCGACAGCGGGTTATCGCTCGACCTTTTCCAAGGTCATTCGGTTCTCGCCGGCCGACGAAAAAGGCGAGACGGAATGTTATAATCCGCTCGATTTCATTAGCCTCGACACCGACCAGCGCGACATCGACATCCGCAACATCGCCGCCGCGCTCTTTCCCCGCCCGACGGCAGGCGAAACCTATTGGATCGACGACGGTCGCATGCTTTTTGCCGGGGTGATCTCCTACGTCATGGAAACGCCCCGCCTCGAGGACAGCCAGCGAACGCTGCGCCAGGCGCTTCGCATCATGAATGGCGCCGATCGGCCGTTCCTGGAATGGATTCAGGCACTCCGCGACGAGGAAGCGCGGGAAATTTCCGACTACACGCTGCAGATGCTCGCCAGCTATGCCGACATGTCGGACAAGCAGTTTTCCGGCCTGTTCGGCAGCGTGAGAACCGGCCTAAACCCGTTCATGAACGAGCGGCTTTTGCGCGCCACCGACAAGAGCACGTTCGACATCCGCAATCTCAAGCGGGACAAGGTCTCGCTCTATCTGGACTTTCGCATCGAGCAAATCCGATCCATCGGGCCATTGTTCAACGTCCTGATTACGCAGCTGATGAACTTTATGGCCAAAGAGCTGCCTGGGCGGGGTGAGCACCGCGTCCTGATCCTGCTCGACGAGTTCCAGAACCTCGGGAAACTCGAAAACGTCATGGAAGCGGCTACCATCCTCGGCGGCTATGGCGTGCCGACCTGGTTCTTTGTCCAGTCGCTCAAGTCGGTGGACACCATCTATCGCGAGGAAGGCCGTAAGACGCTGGTCAACTCCGCACGTGTCCAGGTGTTTTTCGGCGCGCAAGACGCCGAAGACCTGAAATACATTTCCGACACCCTGGGCGAGCGCATGGAAGTCCAGAAGGATGTCAGCAAGACGCAAGCGACGATGTTCGACATGCATCACGCGCGCACTGTTCACGTGAAGGAGGTTCGTCGACCGTTGATGCGCCCTGACGAGATCCGCACCATGAGCCGCAACAAATGCATCATCCTTCCTCGCGGCTCGCATGCGATTTTTGGCACGCGCAATTTCTACTTTGCCGATACTGAGCTGTCGAAACGTGCCTGGATGCCGATTCCGGTCTTCAAGGCGGCGGCCGCCAAGGTGGACACAGAACCGGATGCCGGCCGGAAAGCAGCACCAAAACCGAGTGCTGGTTTTGGCGACATGTTGGTTCCGCCGCGGTTTGCGCGGGCGAGTGAAGCGGCGCCGGCATCGACGCGGCCGCGAGGCGTCGTTTTCGCGGCCAAGGCCGGCAGACGCCCTCCCCCGCCGGCGCGTCAGATCAGCGTGACGACCTACGTTGCAGCGAGCCCTAAACCATCAACCAGTCGCCCGCCCCTACCTCGGAACACGCCTGACTTGGCTGCAGTTACACGCGCCGCCGGGCGAAACGACGCAGTATCCACAGAAGCACAGGCAAGGCTTGCGGAGGCAATCAGCCGGGTCGCGAAGGTCACCGCGCAGGCGGCCAATAAATCGGAAGCCGCCGCCGGCTTGCGCGATCTTGAGATGGCCTTGCAGGGCGTTGATTAGTCAAGACCTGCAAAGTCAGTGCGGCGCGCCGCCTTGAAAAAGATACCGATATCCGGTCGTCGTCATCCAGCGCGCCCGCGCCAGATGGGTTTCCCAAGCTCTGTGTGCCCGGTCCGGTTCGCGGTCAGGATCTATATGCAGTACGACACGCGTCACTTCGCGCCAATCGGCATCCTCCGCCGCTGCGTCGAGCAAGCGCAGATAGGTCACAAAGTGTTCTTCGTCATAGCCCGTGAGCATCGGGGATTTGGGCGCCTCGTCCGCGACATCAGGATCAAGCGGCGGCTTTATCGGCATAGCGACTGCTCCTTATCGTCGTCGCGACCGCCCCGCTATGCCAGCGATCGCGCACCTGCCTATATCGCATTCCCCTTGGTACATCATCGGTCCGTTTGTCAAATTCACAAGTGAAGTGTAGCGCGAAATGAGATTTGGCGACCCAAGCGATCCATCGCGCGGGAAGGTCGCAGAAGGGGCTGGAAAGTACGGTTCGTCCCGTCCATCGGAACGAGCAAGGAGCGCCATGAGCCGTCATTAGACCGCGGCACGAAAGGCGGACGTAGCCTGAGCCTGCCATTGGCGACCTCCTGCTGATAATCGTCACGGTAGCAGTCACATTTGGCAAACGACCGGGTTACCTCTGTAACTATGCCTGTTGTGGGTTTATGTTCCAGCATTGTTCTGGCATGGTGCCGCAAAAGGAGGCGGTCGGAGGGGAGGGCTTTCGATCAGCTGGATCATGGCGAAGGGCCGCTCCTCGGGGTGCGGAGCGGAGGGGGATCATTGCCGACGGCTGCGACGATATCAGTGAAGGAAACGCTTGACCTGCTCGACGGGACGTTCATTGGTCTGAGCCAGGGCGTCGTTGAGGGCGGATACGCGCTATGGCTCGGTTCCGGTATCTCCCGCGATCGCGTGGTCGGTCTGGATGGCGTGCTCGCCAAGCTGATCGAGTTCCTGCGCGGCAATGCAACGGCGGACGTGGATTGTGCCTATCGCAAGGCCTTGGAAAAGGTCCTCGGCATGGCAGCGCCATCCGCGGAGGAAAAGGCCGCGATCGATTTCAGCCAGCCTGCCATCAACTGGCCGTGCCTGCCGAGCGTGCTTAGCCGACTCTGGAAGCAATATGCCGATGTCCTATCGGTCGAGGTAGGCACCGAGAAGTTCGATTATCTGCTGTGGGTCGGCCTCGATTTTGTGAACACCTTTGCGAGCCAGGACGCGGATGCTGAGCATCTCGCTATTGGCATGCTTGCGCTCGAGGGCGTCGTCACCGAACTTGCCACGGCCAACTGGGACGGGCTGCTCGAAGCCGCGATGCGCAAACTGGGCTATCCCGAGACCTTTTTTCGGATCACCGTCACTGGCGAGGATCTGCGCGGACCGGCGGCGGCAGCCGTGCTTTACAAGTTTCATGGCTGCGCGTTGCGCGCGATCGCGCAGGAGGACGATTATCGGCCGCTGCTCGTGGCCAGGGCGGCGCAAATTACTGGGTGGATGAGCAACGGGACCTTCAAGATCGTTCGTGACCAGCTTCAGGCGCTTGCGCAGCGGTCGCGGACGTTGATGATCGGAATGTCTGCCCAAGACAAGAATATTCAGCATCTCTTTGGCCAGGTCGGCGCGCAGCAGGGATGGAAATGGACCGACCAGCCAACGCCGATCGTCTTTTCGGCGCAGGAGTTAGGAACCGACCAGAAAGATGTACTCAATATTGCCTATGGCAATGACGTATATGAGCAGAACCGCGCGGCGATCTGCGAGGCTGCCTGTGTACAGGCCTATGGAAAGCCGCTGTTACTCGGCTTGTTGCTCACGGTGCTCGCCGCCAAGCTTCAGACTTTGGCGAGCGACGTGCACGCGCCAGCACTGGATGCCGCGGCCCATGACGCGGTCGCTTCAGGAATCAAGCGGCTGCGTGATCGTGTCGCGGAGGCGGGTAATGCCGACCGGCTAAGCTTGGCGAACGGCATTGCCGCTGGGCTCGCGCGCGGTCGCCATCAAATGCAGAATGGCACCAGCCCAGACGGCACGCCCATGTATTTTCCGATCGACAATGAGCCGCCCCATCAAATGAAGGGTATGCCGCGGACTGTGGCAACGGGCCAGCGCGAGGCGGCGGCGGCGCTTGGGCTGATCGGTCTTGGCGACCAGGCGGCCGAATGGACGGCGGCGGTGGACGATCCAACCGATCCACGTTCGGGCGCGCTTCGGCTGACATCTCCGAATGGGACAGCGCGAGTCTTTTTCGCTGCCAATGACGAGAACATCACGAACCTCATGGATTGCGGCGCCTTCGATGAGGACGATGCGGACGTGGTGCTGATCTGCTCGCGAAAGGTGAGCAATCGTCAGCAGCGCAGCCCCAAGGCCAACTTGCGGGATGGAAAAATCGGTCCGCGCTACTTGGCTTTCGGGTCGATGCTGATGGATGCGGGGAGCCTGGCCGAGTTGCAGGCTAATTTTCGCTCGGAAGTCGCGATATGACAACTAGCGAGAGCGTCGTTCAAATCCTGGTTGGCGAAGGCGGATATCGGGAACTGCCGCGGCCGCTGAAGGTTGGTTCACTGTCCTTCGACTTCGCGCACGCCCTGGTCGCCGGGGACAAGGCTAACGATCTCGTCATCGTCATCGAGCTGAAAGGCGATACGCCCGACGATATCGTCATCAGGAAGGTGTTGTCGCTCACCCGCGCTCTCGATGTTCTCCAATCTAAGCGTTCGGTCACGGCGGTGCTCACATCCGGCCAGGCCTCACCCGAAACGATCCACTCGATCAGCCGCGTCTGCCGCGTCTTGCCGGTCGGCGCGCCTTTCGGTCCGAAAGCCGTCGACGCGGTGCGCGACTGGCTGTCGGTCCTGCTTCCACTTGCCCAGCCTCCACCCGTCAAAACCCTTGTCGACTGGGAAGGTGATCTGCGTAGCAGCATCCCTGCGAGCGCAGCGGGACCATTCTTAGAGGAGCTGCTGAGAGCCGCGCCAGCTGGCAAGATGGCCGTGGAGCAGATGCTCGCTTCGGCAATCCAGGCTCCGGTCGAATCCGTCCTCGAAGACGATCAGGATGAGCAATGACGGTCCCGCGGCTTAAAACACTAGTGATCGAGAATTTCCGCAGCCTGAGGGGCAAGGTCGTCATTCCGCTCGATGCTCAGGTTGTGCTCGTCCATGGTTCGAACGGCATGGGCAAGACGAGCGTGTTGTCGGCCCTCGAGCTCGCGCTCACCGGCAAGATCGCCCATCTCGCCTCTGACGGCGATGGCTATCAGAGCTATCTGACGACGCTCGAAACAGATGGCGGTTCGATCGAGCTCACTACGACGGGCGCCTATAAGCCCGGCGGCAATGTTGGCGGGTCATTGGATTTTAGCGACATCAAATTCGAGCCGACGGCGCTGCTCGACGCGGCGGACGCGCGGTTTTTTTCGGAACGCTGCTACTTGCCCCAAGCAACGCTTGGGCGCTTGCTCGAGATTTACGACGACCAGAAGACCGGCACGACATCACCGCTTACTTTGTTTGTGAAGGAGCTGCTCGGACTCCATCCACTCGATGCCCTGGTCGACGGTCTCTATCCTGCCTTCAACGTCGCGCGGGTCCGCAATCTTGTACCGGGGTATCGCCAGCTCGAGACATTGCGGGCGTCTCTGCAAAATGAAACCCGCGCGAACGTACAGTCGATCACCAGTGTCACGGACGCATCGGCAAGGCGGCTTGCTACGCTAAATGCGACATTGGCCCAGATTCCTGCCACGGCCCCGCTGGTCGTCACTGGCGCTATTAAGCTTGAAGCCCTGCGCAGGGTGCTCGAGACCGCGCGCGACGAGGATCGGATGTTGGTAGATCTCAGCCGCGTTCGCTCCGAGTTGAAAGCCCTGACCGAGCAGTGGCGCAACTTGCCCGCCGAAGACGCGTCGCACGACCGTGCCGGCAAGGAACGCGCCGAGCAGTCTGCGGCCGAAGCGCTCTCCACTTGGCGCGTGGGGAAAGGCCATGCCCTAGAAGCGGTCCTGACCGAGCTTGGGGCCAGCTTCGCCGACCTGCTTTCCATCGATGATGGACCGGAAGAGGCGCGCTCGGCGGCGCTAAGGCGCGCCGAGGCGGAGGTGACTCGATGCACCACCCTTCTCGCGAGTGCCAAGACCGCCACCGACCGGCGAAATGCCCTCGAGACCATCATTCAGCGCGCGACGGCGCGCATCGAGGAACTCAACCGGGCGCTCTCCGCGGGAGTGGAAGACGCGAAGTCCCTTGCCAACGCATTGGCGGGCATCGCCCCCCACGTCGCCGGCGAAACCTGCCCGGTGTGCGATCGCAATTTTGGCGAACTGGATCAGGGGCCCTTGTCGGCTCACATCGCCGCTAAGATCGCGTCGCTGACCAGTGAGGCCGGCCGGCTGCAATCTCTCGCTAATGAACGAGCCGAGGAAAGCAGTCGCTTGTCAGTCGCGCAGCGTGATTTGTTGAGCGCCAAGGGCGGCCAATTGGGCGCCGAAAATCAGGCCGATTCGACGGTGCGGAGTGCACAAATGGCGAGCGCCGTTCAGCAACTGAAGGCCATGGCGGACGATGCCGCTCAAGGCACTATACTCGTCGCAAACGCCGCCGCGGCGAGAGACGCCGTCTCATTGGCGCGTCGGCGCGACGAGTTATCGACGTCGATCCTTCCCGAGATCGATACGGTGGTTGCGCGGATTACAGCGCGGCAGGTAAACAGCTTCGACGGCGTGACGACAGCGCTGGCGGAAGCAGAGCGTGTACTCGCCCAACAGATAGTGGCTGCCGAAGGCGTCACTACGTTGCGGATCCGGGCGCTGTCGGAGCTCGAACTATACGCCAAGGATCTCAACCAAATCGCCGACCTCAAAGCGGCGAACGCCCTCATCGCTGCGCGCCTGACCGTCGTCGAAAAGGCCGACGTTGAGATTGGTGATTTCCGCGCCCATGCGAAGAAGATTGCCGATTCAGCCGACAAGGTGCGGTCTGACATCGTCAAGGCGGTTTTCAACACTTCTTTGAACGCGGTCTGGCGTGACCTGTTCGTGCGCCTTGCGCCGTTCGAGCAGTTTGTGCCGACTTTCAAATTGCCGGCAAGCGATAGCGGCAAGGTCGAGGCCGTGCTCGAGACGTTGCATCGTTCCGGCAAGGCGTCGGGTTCGCCAGGTGCGATGTTGAGTCAAGGCAATTTGAACACGGCAGCGCTCACCCTTTTTCTCGCTCTCCACCTTTCGGTGCCATCGAGGATGCCTTGGCTGGTCCTCGATGATCCGGTCCAGTCGATGGACGACGTCCACATTGCGCAATTTGCGGCGCTGCTACGCACCTTCTCCAAAGGTATGGGCCGGCAATTGGTCGTCGCCGTCCATGAGCGGGCTTTATTCGACTATCTCACCCTAGAATTAAGCCCAGCGTTCCCGGGCGACAGTCTGATATCGATAGAGATCACGCGCAATTTCGATGGCGATGCCGTCGCTACACCGCAGGCTTTGAGCTACGAGGAAGATCGCGCCATTGCGGCCTAGCGGGCAGCGCGGCCAAAGAGGGCATCAACGGCCCAGTGAGCCGATGTCTGCATCGGGTCAATTCTTCCGGTTATCGACAGGAGGGTTGCGTAGACGTAATGGCATACGATTTTTCGGCACTTTCCGGCGCTGACTTCGAAGATCTTTCGCGGGATCTTATCGGCCGGGAGCTTCAGGTGCGCTTCGAGGCGTTCACACAAGGGCCTGATGGCGGCATCGACGGCCGGCACGCCTCTGGACCGGTAAAGATTATTCTGCAGGCGAAGCACTATGCCGGCTCGCGAGTTGCAGACCTGAAACGAACGATGGCGCGCGAGCGCACTTCCATTGACCGGCTGGCACCGCAACGGTACGTGCTGACAACATCTTGCAAGCTGACGCCAACGACGAAGGCCGAACTGGCGAGAATAATCGGTCCTGCATTGCTTGGCGAGGCGGACGTATTCGGTCCGCATGACCTCAATGGCCTGCTCCGGGCATATCCGGATATTGAGAAATCCCACCTGAAGCTATGGTTGTCCGGAACCGCCGTACTGGAGTGTATCCTGCGTGCGGCCTCACATCGCTTCAACGCGATGACACGTGAGGAAATCGAGGAGAAGGTCCGCGTTTATGCACCCAATCCCAGCTTCGACGACGCTCGAGTCAAACTCGACCAGCACCATGTTCTGATCATCTGCGGTCCACCCGGTGTCGGGAAGACCACGCTGGCGGAGATGCTCGTCTATGCCCATATGGCAGAAGGTTGGGATTTGGTGGCGATTCGCGGCCTCGACGACGGTCTCGTTGGCATCGACGACACCCGCAAGCAGGTCTTTTATTTTGATGACTTCCTGGGTCGCGTAGCGCTCGACAAGAGCGCCCTTTCAAGAATGGACTCTGACTTGGCGCGGTTCATCAAGCGCGTGCGGAAGTCACCGAACGGGCGGTTCATATTAACCACGCGGGCACCGATTTTCGAGGAAGCTAAACGCCATTCAGAACATCTGGCGGACAAGCAACTGGATATCAGCCGCTATCTACTTGATGTCGGCGTGTACACGCGACGGATCAAGGCGCGCATTCTCTACAACCACCTGTTGGTTACCGGCACGCCACAGACTCATATCGATGCGTTAATCGAAAGCGGCAAGCTGCCCCGGATCATCGATCATAAGAACTACAATCCGCGCCTGATCGCCCTCATGACTGAGGGCAGCCGGATCGCCGATGAAGACGCGACTAGCTATCCGGCAACGTTCCTTGCTGCCCTGGACAACCCCACCCAGCTCTGGGACTTGCCATTTCGGAAGCATATCCCGACAACGTGCCGACATATGCTGATGACGCTGTTTTTCTGCGACCAGTTTGGGGAGACAATCGACGTTCTGCGGGAGGCCTACGATGCCTATCATGCCGAGCTTTCCCGGAACTACGGCGCATCCCAGGACCCGAAAGATTTCGAGGACTCGCTGAGAATCCTAGAAGGCGGTTTCATCAGCATCCGCGGCAGCGCGGTTTCCTTCGTGAATCCTTCCGTTAGGGACTACCTGTCCGCCTACCTGGATGATCTGACACTGCTCAAGCTTGCCGCACGCGCCGCCAAGCGAACGGAATGGGCCCGCCAAGTTTGGCAGCACAGTCGACGTCTTGGCATTCATGAGCAGCCGGGCTCCGTCGATCTGGCCGCGCTAGCAGCCAGCTTCCGCGGAGTAGCTGAAGCGTTCTTGAGCCTACCAGTGCAAAAGCGCGTCGAGACTAAATACAGCGTGTCTTTCAGTGCGGACGGTCTTTCAAACACAGATCGCATCGAGCTCTTAATCGACTGGTGGTTCGCTTGCGGTGATGCGCGATACGTCGAACTGATCCAGGCACTTGCGTCATTCCCGGTGCAGGGATGGGACAGCTGGCGCGACGGCGGCGATCTGCTCGCCATAATCACCAAACTTCGCGACACGGACTATTATGGCATGCTGCACGAGGCGGCCTCGATAGCACAGATCATCGAGGACGGCGCCGTCGAGCTGATCGAGGACTTCTCCCTCAATTCCGAAGATCTTGAGCGGCTTGTTGAGGCTGAAGAGGAGTGGCGGGATGGGCTCGGACCGCGGATCCAGAACGCCCTAACCGATGCCATAGGTCGCGAGTTCCGCGATGTTCGCGAGGTGGTGAAGCAGATAGACTCCGAGTCGACGATCGACGAGCATGTTGAGACGCTGGAGCGCCTTGCGAAGCGTGCCTCGATACCGGAGGCCGTCCTCCGCAATGCCCGTGAAGTTGCGCAGGAACGGAAATGGGAAATTGAAGAACAAACTAGAGTTGCTCCCTCGCCGTCAGGGCGCAACGTCGATCGCGGGAGCGGCGACACCTTCGATGATGTGGCCCTAGCGAACCTGTTTGCGCCTCTTTGGCGTGGGAACGGCTGACGCAACAGGCTCCGCTCGTCCTTCATGGCCCGAGATCTGCCCATCAGGGATTGTCCGTAAGGGGATCGACTCCCGCCGTTTGGAAGCAGGCCACCCCGCTATTCAACGCTCCCGGTCATCGTCCAAAGAGCGCTGCGTGTCGCGGTTTTGCCGTTCGACACGGTCCGCCTGCTGCTCGGCCTTCTTTCCCGGCGCGGAGCCCGGCGTGGCGCGTTTGTCGGGCTTCCGTGGGTTTTGCTCGTTCGCGCGGTCCTGTGTCTTGGCCTGCTGCTCTTTTTCGCGAAGAGAGCGGCCTTCGTCGCGCACCGTGTCGCTGGCCCCGGTCCCGCCGGTAGCCGCCTGCACGCGCACGTCATTCAGCCGTTCGTTCAAGAGGCCGTTCATTTCCTCGCGTATGCCCGCGAGTTCCTGCTTGTCCTCCCTCTTCGACAAGGAGCCGTCGATCCGATCAAAGGCCTTGTTCACGTCCGCGATCTTTCGGCGAAGTTCCAACGGCGACAATTCCATGCTCATGATCTCCTGTATACGGTTGGTCAGATCAATTAGAGTATCAAATTTTTCGGCCGAGGACGATAGCGGTGTCCCCTCCCCGCTTGGCGTCGGCGTCGTTGGAAGCTCTGACCTCTGAACGGCCGCCACCTCGGCGATCGCAGCCGAAAATGCTGCAGCGCCTGCGTCCGCTTGCGACCCGGGCATAGCCCCGCGCATCACGGTGGCGGTCAGCCGCCAGCCACGCGCAATCCCGGCTCCATAGGCGGCGATGGTCTTTGCCTCGAAAACGGCCTGCCGCTTCGCCTCGACGCGCTGCGCGATGGTCGGCGAAACAGAGTAACGCGTATCCCGCTTCGATCGTTCGTACACACCGGCCTGGCGCAGGTTGAAGGGCCGCGACGCGGCGAAGTCCATGCGGCGGGTCGCCACCATGGCAATCCCCTCCTCGCGGGCTTTTTCGGCGTAGGCTGCGCGCCAGTCGTAAAGGTCCGCTTTGCTGAAATTGAGCTGCCGGCCGCTTTCCGAGCGCGCAAGGATCATCGCGTGCACATGGACGTGCCCGGTCTCCGGATGATGGGCGATAGCCCATTTGTGGTCCGGAATCTTTTCGGCGAGCACATTTTCGGCCGCCCTCAGCAACGCACGCGCGCCTGTGCCGGCCCTGGCCGAAAAGACGACGTGAAAAACGTTGCGCGGCTCCACCGTCTTGAAATCCGCCTTCCACGACGCATAAAGCGCTTGCGCGGCCTTGTCCGCACGCTGGCCAGCGGACAGTTCTTCGCCATCGGACTTGATCACGCCGGCATTGGCGCGAATGAATTTTTGCAGAAAATATTGCCCGCCTCTTTCGGTCGACACGGCGGCTTTGATCTCGGCCTTGCCGACGACGCCCGCGTCGTTCAACCGGGCCGTGATCCCGTCATCCGCCCGCTGCAGGACACCTCCCCTGCCGTTTTCGTGGTCGGCTTTCTGCAGCGCCTTCGCCAGCGCGGCTGCCTTCATGCCCGTGTAGGCATAGACTTTTACGGTGCTGCCGGCGCGCGCATAGACGAAGGGCTTGCTGCCGAACGCGGCATTCAACGCATCGTGCAGTTCATCCCGGCCGGGATCGCCGGAGAGCTCGACGTCGACCTCGACGAAATTCGTGTTCTGGAATGACTCGCGAAAGTCTTCCTGCCACTCTTCCAGAAGCGACCGCCGTTGCTCGCGGGACTCGACACTGAGTCCTGAGTTCGTGAAAACCTCGATATCGTGTTTCTTGCCGTCTTCATCGGGCCTGGTGCCGAGATATTCGAGCAAGGCGCCGGCAGCTCCCTTCGTCCCGGCCGTCGAAATGACCTTGAACACGGCTGGCTGTGCGCCGGCCGCGATTCCCGCGCGCGCCGCGATGGCCTGCGCATGGCTAGACCCGCGCGTGGTCTTTGCGACGGCGGTCGGAACCGGTCGGCCACCACTGCCACCGCCACTGCCACCCCCTCCTCGTCGCCGTCTTTCATCCTCGTCATTGGCGACCGCAAGTGCTGCGACTTTGGTGAAAACCGCGATCGGGTCATTTTGCCCTGTAAACGGCCGTAGAGCGGCGGTGATGGTTGCCGAGTCGTTCGGGCCGGCAACTGCTGCCGGCACCGTGAGCGGCGCTGCAGGCGCGTTTGGCGTCGAAATTCCGGTGGCAGCGAATTTCACGGCCGCCGGCGCGGCGACTTTCGCTTTCGACAGGATGTCCGCCGCCGCGGCTGGCCGCTGCCTCGACGAAACTTTAGCGCTGCCTTTGCCTGCCCCCGCAGCACGCCCGGCCGATCGCGTCGCCGGAGCATTGCCGGCGCCAAGTTCCGCCGGCGGCGAGCCCCAGGCGGCCATAGTAGCGGCATAGGCCCGTCGCCGGATCTCCTCTGCCTCCGACAGCTCGTCTGATATCCCTGCCTCGACGGCCGGCGCGTTGTCGCCAAGCATCTCGTCGATGCTGAGCGCCAGCTCGGTGAAATACCCGCTCATTGATCCGGGCTCCGTCGTGCCCGGGCTGGCCGCGCCATTTCCACAAGCCGCTTGTTCATCGGTTGCATCATTCCGAGAAGTGCCGTGAGGCTTTTGGCGAGCGCTGGTTCATAGCCGACGCGGCCGGCATTCATGGCGCGAACTGCCTGATTGAGGTTGCCGCCGATCTTGCGCAACTGTTCTTGCAGCCCTTCGATAGCTGGTCGATCGACATCGGCCACCGGCAGAAACAGCCCCGCTTCCGTGCGCAGAAGACGGCGGATGACCTCCGATTCCGGCACGCCTTCGCGCTCGCTGACGGCGGCGAGGGCCGCCTTTTCGTCGGCACTGACGCGGAACCTGACGACTTCTCCGTAGCTGACGCCCTGGCGTGGCACGGTCTTATTTTTCCCCATGTTTTCCGACCTAAGCCCGCAAAGCGGGCGCGCAAAAGGGATTTGTTCCACAAATCTCGCTATCCTGCCAAAGAAGAAATAACTTAAACATAGGGGAAAAACAAGATCGTGACACTCCCGCCTTCAGTGCCAATCATTGTTCAACCAGTACGTTGCTGCGCATGTGGCAATTATAATTTACGGATGCTTTGGCGCTATAGCGGTATTATTCTATGCCGTTAAAGCGGCGTATCAACACGCCATCACAATGGCACAGCGTCACGACGGCACAACGCTGCAATTTATGGCGGCGTAACGTCATGCCGCCACGGCTCTGCAGCGGCATAAATTAAAGTATCAAATTGCTTGAAAGTTGCAGCGCCGCAACGTTATAAATCAGAACGCTATAGCGCTTTCAGCGAAGGACGGAGCCTGATGATCATCACCGTTGCCGTGGCAAAAGGCGGCGTTGGGAAATCCACGCTCGTGCGTGCCCTGGCCAGTGTCGCCACGCACCAAGGCCACAGTGTTTTCGTCATTGACGCCGACGAGCGAAAGAATATCGACCGCTGGTCCATGCTGCTCGACCGCTTCGGCAACAAGCCCGACAATCTGGAGATCGTGGCGGTCACGACGCCCACCGAAATCCTCGCTCTCGCCCAGGAACGGGACAGGCAAGGCAAGCTGGTCATCATCGACACCGAAGGCAAGACCAATGACGAACTGACCGCTGCGCTTTTTGCCGCCGACATCGCCGTGGTGCCGGTGCATCTTGCCATGGACGACATCACCGCCGCTCATCAGCTTGTAAACGGTCACATTCCCCTGGTCGCCGAAAACCGCGGCTTTGCCCTGCCGGTGATGTATGTGTTCACGAACAACACCGTCATCGACAAGCGGGCAAGGGCGCTTGCCGACTTGCGGGAGATCATCCAGCAAAACGGCACACGGATTGCCAGTGAGGAAATGCCGTATCGCATTGCTTACAAGGACATGCAGACCGGCGCGACGCTCTACACAGGCAGCAGGGTGGACCCGAAGGCGATAGCCGAATCCGAGGCGATATTTGCCGAGATTGTCCAGTATGTGATTGAGGCCAACCGGTCGGCAGCAGCGGAGTGAGCAGATGGACGACAACGCCAAAAAGGTAACTCTGTTGAGCGTCATGCAGCCGGCCCCGGCTGTGCTTCCCAAGCTCAATCGCCCGAAGCTGGAGCTGAGCGGCACGGAAATCCGCAAGGTAAAGGAAGCGGGCGAAAAACGTGATCCTGTCGCTGGGAGATCGCTCCGGGAGGACAAAAAAGAGCCGACGACCGTCTATATCGCAGCTAAAGACAAGCGGCGGCTGCGCTTGCTCGCTGCTTCGGAAGGCAGGCGGGTGAATGATTACTACGTCGAAGCGGTCAATGATTTTCTGGACAAGCATGCCGACCGCCTGCCGAAACTGTGACCGCGTTTCGCGCTGTAGGCGAGGGTGATGCAACAGAGGATCATGACGACGACAACCGAAATGGCTAACAAGATTGCCGCGGAGCAGAGCCTGAGCAAGGCGCAGGCCAAGGCAATCGTGGAAAGCGTGTTTAAGGAGATCTCGGACGCCGCCCGATCGGGGGCGGAAACCAGCATACCGCGCTTCGGCAGGTTCAAGGTCAAGGACACGCCGGCGGGTGAGGGTCGCAACCCGTCGACCGGCGCCACGATCAAAATCGCCGCCTCGAGAAAGCTCACCTTCGCGCCGGAAGGCGGTGAAGGATGCGTTGAACGGCTGACCGCTCTCGCGGCTCGTTTCCGGTGGTCCGAGATCGTCGAGAAATCGAAGGCCCCGGTCCGCGAACTGCACCGATTGGCGGGGAGCCGATGTTGTCAACCTCGGCGCCTCGGGGCGTGTGCCGGTCCAACGACCCATCACGAGAATGAATCGATCCGGGTCTTGCGATTCAAAGCTGTCATTGGACGGCGGACTCCGCCTGCGCGATGCTGTTGGCATGGTTGCGCAACGCTATCGCCTCTATATCGAACGCATGGACGCGAGCCGGAACATGGCCCGGTTCTACGCCATGTCGCTCGATGAGACGCTGTTCGGTCAGACATGCCTGATCCGCCGTTGGGGACGGATCGGGACGCGCGGACGGATGGTCCAGCATTCCTTCGACAGCGAGGGTGAGGCAGTCGGCCTGTTCCTTCAATTGCTGCGCACCAAGCGGCAGCGCGGCTATCGGCCGAGGATTTCCGCTCGACACGCAGAAGCGGCCCCGTCTGGTTGAGGGGGCCGCTGCGGAGCCGATCAGTCACGGTTCGGGCGGGACCAGATGAGCTGGAGGCCTTCCTGTCCGTCCACCTCGATCAGGGTGGCGTAGATCGGGGCCGGGAAGCTCGGATCGTCCAGCTTTACCGAAAGGTAATCGCGCTCGGTTTCCTTGGCGGTCTTCTGCCAGGCGGCGCCCAGTTCCACGGCGCCCGAGTAGATGCGGAAGTGCGGGCCCTTGTCGGAGGGATTGTCGACCCGCTCGATGCGCGCCTTGACGTTGAGGTTGAGGGTCTTGATTGTGCCGGTGAAGCCGTTGGCGGAGGTGGTGAAGGTGCCGATGGTGGCCATGGTGATGTTCCTTTCCTTGTGTTTCGGGCCGCGCCCTTCGCGGCCTCGATGGCAGTCGACAGACCGGAGATACGATCGGACCGCACCCGTCAGGGCCGGAATGCAATGGAGGGCGGCCGGAAGCGGCTTTCTTGGTCCGCGAGGAAAGGCGGCGAAGCCGGCAGGGGAAGAAAGTTGCGGATGGCCGTTGCGGGAGAACGATCGAGGCGCAGCCGGTTTCCGGTCAGACATGCCTCATCGAGCCGCAGAGGGGTTGGCCAGGTGCAAGGTGCTGAAGGAACGAGCTGGCCCAGTGTCGGAGTTCGGCATTGATGGTATCGCTGGTGCGAAAGCATCCCGCCGTAACCGGTGTCGGCATGTGCCGTTGCGGGTGACGGGCTCCCTCGATGACGGTCGGGTAGCTCTATCACGGATGACCGTGGCAGTGATCGGCCAGGCCCGGGAGTACCGCCAGATCGCGTCGCCGAAAACTGTTGTCGACCTGGCGCCCTTGATTGTCCACGCGCCCCGCATGCCGGTCTCCTCGATATGGCGGCAAGGCACCTCGCATCTCCTGATGCCACGCATTCCAAGACCAGATCCGGTCGCGGACCATCAAGCAGAAGAGGACGCTTCCGAAAGGAAATGCTGGCTCAGTTCGAACAGAAGCATGTGTCAGACGCCGCACATGCCCGCATTCGTTCATCCGATCGAGCTGACCGTGATCTGCCAGCGTTGACAGATCTGCCTGATCGAGCGGCACGGCCGAGCGATGCAGATATACCTCGCCGCGGATACCGCGTAGGCCGCAGCGAATCGCGTTGTCGACTTCAACCGCGTCGGCCCATGCTTCGGGATCGTGGCCGCGCATGTGCCGCCATCGGGCATCACCGTGGAATGGACATCCGATGCAGGCTGATTTCGGCGGCAGCGTATAGTCGTGCCTCTTGAGCCCAGCGATGCAATCGGTCCGGCTCTTGCGCATCTCGATCAGCGGGAAGCGCTTGACATGCCAGGCTTCGAAGCTGGCTTGGCGCGGATGATCTCGTCGGTCGAGATGCCAATCCACTGCTCGACGGCAGGAGATTCCGGCGACCGCTTGCAGGTGAGGCCGGCAAGCTCGCGGACTTTTCTGCGGATGGGGACGATCTTGAACTCGGTTGCGCATTGCCGACGGATCATACCGATTGACACGGTCTCCTTCGCAGTGCGTCGCGTACCGATCGTGACGACCTCGCCGTCATCGTCTTCGTCGAGGATCGGCACTTCTGCGCCGGCTGGCGTCACAGTCCTGGTGAAGGCGGGGATGGAGCCCAGCTCGCCGTCGCCGGCGGCGGCGAGCTGCTCCCGGATATTGCCTGCCGACACGACATGGACCGGGAAGGGCGAGACATGTGTCGACATCAGCCAGGCGAGATGGTCGTAGAACGCTTTGGGCTCCCAGCCGGTATCGGCGAAGATGGCGCAGTCTGGCATAGGGCCGATGTGGCCATACGCGGCCATCAGCGCCATGGTGGTGGATTGCACGCTCGCTCCAAGCGAGAGGGCGCGCAGGCTAATCGGGGAAGGTCCGTGACCCTCCCCGCCGACGATCGGTGCGTGGGACATCATGCGGCCTCGCGTGCTTCGGAGGCCGCCGGCTGAAGGCCGTGCAGGAAAGCGACGGCGCGCTGCGCATGGGCAGCGGCCGAGAAGATCGCTCGCTTGTCTTCGGCGAGCACCTTGAGCCACGAATCCAGGTACCTCGCATGATCGGGCCGGGGCTCGAGCTCCGGTGCGATGCCGAGATCGGCGCAAAGGAAACAGCTTCCAAGTTCGGCGATCAGCTCCTCGCGCGCACGCTCGCTGCGATCCTTGGCGTAGCGGCTGAGATCGCGGTCTACGCGATGCGGTGCCGACGTCCAATGCGTGGCTTCATGACTCAGGGTCGCCACATATGACGCAGCGTCGCGGAAGGTCTGGAACGGCGGCATCTGGATGTGGTCGGTCGCCGGCGAGAAGTAGGCGCGGTCGCCGCCATGCCGGATCACCGCACCGGTATTGGCGAAGAACCGGTCGGCATGCTCGATGCGTGCGATCGGATCGCGCACGGGTTCTGCCTTCTGCCCGTAGTAATGTTCCGGCAGTCCATCGATCTGCGCGATGTTGAAAACGCAGTAGGCCTTGAGGAACGGAATCTCGCGATCGAATTCTTCACCAGCAGCGTCGGTCTCCGTCTTGGTGAAGCGGCTGGCGAAGACGACCATCGAGCCGGTCTCGCCCTTGCGGACTGCTCCGCCGAGCTCGAGCGCCTGCTTGAACGTCATCCAGATCGGGATGGCGTAGCCACGCGCGACGGTCTCGGACCACAGCAGCAGCACGTTCATACCGCTGTAGGGCAGGCCGTTATGCCGCAACGGCCGCGTAACGCGGCCGATGGCGTTGGTGGAATGCCACGGCTGCATCCAGGGGCGGACGCCCTTTTCCAACTCCGCGACAATGTGATCGGTGATGCGCGCATAGATGTCGACGCGCGGCGCTTTCTCTTTCCTGCTCATTTTCATGAACCTCCAGTTCTGGAGGCCGCGCCGATCGCGGCCCCGTCACGGGGTCCGCTTGGGCGGAGCAGGATGGCGGGCCGCGCATCTGCAAGGCCGGAGCGGAGCGGAGGACGGCGAAGCCGTTGCGCTGACCGACCGGCTCCGCCAGGACCGCGGGGCAGGACGGGGGCGGGAGCAGGCGCAGAAAAGAAAGCGAGGCGGCGCTGGGCGCCGCCTCGATGCGGTCCGGAGAAAGGTCGGTTCAATGAACCGACCGGCCGCCGCTGTAGGGATCGTATTCGAACAGGATTTCGACGTCGGCGTCGTCGAGCTCGTCGGCGGGCAGCACGCCGTATTCGTCGTCGACCTGGAAGAGGACCACCGGGGCCATGAGGGTGCGGGCGAGGTGCCAGGCGACCTTCTGGGCGAGAGTGAGATCGTGCGACATCTGAGGGCTCCATCTTGGAGTGGGCCAATTCCCGCTCGATGGCTCCGTCAGTGTGCGGCGGCGGTCGCGATCACCGCGCAGGCTTCAGCCAAGCGGCCGCAGCTTGCTAGCGGACCCCTTGCGGGTTGATCGTGGAAGATCCGCCGCCGCACCAGGAAAGCCATTACGAGAGCGGGATTGGGTGCGCTAAGTCCCCGGAGCCTAAGTCGGCGTTCCGATTCGCTTGAGGTGCTGTCACCGCGGTGAAGGGGATTTGTCCGAGGTGATCAGGGTGGAAGCGATGCCGCTGCGCGCGTGATGAGGTGATTTGCGCCAGAAAGGGTCGTAGCCCGTAGGCCATGGCAAATACTGGGCCGGAAGCTGTCAGTCGGCTATTTGATCGGAACTGCCAACAAGCTGCCGCTCCGAAAAGGACCATCTAGACATTTCTGCCGCATCATCGTCCCGAAACTTGCGGCCGAAAAGGTCCAAAATCGACGTGATCGGAGCATATGGCGCGAACGGCCGCCAACGGGACGGCCAAGGTTGGAGTCACGAAGGCGAGTTCGTCAAGGGTCGAACTATAGCCAGTCCTCGCCTTGAAGCAGCATATTTTAGCAAGTACTTGCCAATGATCAAAACCTCAGTCATCCTCGAGTTTATTCTTGCGTTTGAAAAGGGGATGACTAAGGGGAGCGGAAAAGATGGCAAAGTTCGATGGTTCGAATAGCGGACTGAAGGTGCCGGCACGAAGACTGCAGCTAAACGGCTTTGGCTTAAGAATAGAGAACTTGGATCGCCGAGATCCACCGCTGCCTTATGTAGATGGCGCAGTACCCCGGACTCCTGCTTTCAATTCCAATGTTTGCGAGGTTTCGGCAAAAGCCAGAATGCCTCAGATCAAGGTCCAATGCAGCACGACGGGATTTCGGCCAGAAGACTTTCCAATCTATTGGCGTCTGCAAACGCTCGACGTGATGTGCCGGTTCAAGAAAGTCAAGAAGGGCGAGGTAGGAATACCTGCTAACTATACCGACCGCGTCGTCCCTCTGTCGGACGAGTGGGTGGGAACGGCTGACACCCCCGAGTTCAAGATTTTCGACGTAACGACGCCCGTTGAAGATGCCGATGGATCGGATCGCGTCGCAGGCGGCCACGCAATCCTAACGGTAGCTGCAAGGCCGAATGGTGAGTGGCTCCAGGACTACGTTCACCTGAGAATTGGTGGAATAGAACCCGGGCACAAGAGAGTCCGCGACGAAGTCACGCGTCTTGTGGGCGCCCGCTCGATTGAACTCGTCCATATGCTTCACGCCATCTTCGCATGGGAGGGAATTCAGTTCTCAATTTCGGAGCAAATGCATGCGCGTTTCAAGAAGTTGGGAACACTCTTCGACTGGCCCGATGATCCGCCGAATTATCCTCTTTCCAGCTTTGATTTTGGAGTCGGTTACTCCCAGTTTACCGATCCAGACAAGCTCACGACGGCGATTGCCTGGGACTGGCGTGAGAATCTGGTTTGCGGCATAAACGTGTTCTTTAAGAAGATGAAGTCGACATATTTGCGAGACACTACTTGGAGAAATTGGGCTCTCCGCGCTTGGTCTGCCTACAATGGAGTAAGTAAGAAAAATGAGATTACTCAATATGGGATAGACAGAGGAGACTCGGACGACGGCCGGCTTGTGTCCGGCGCCCGAGTTCCTCGCGATACCGATGTTGACCTGCTTCTCGATGCCTTGGGCATGAGGCCGATACCTCCTCGGCCAGAATGGCCCGTTGAAGGGTTGCCGACTGTTGACCGCACCGTTCGTCGACTGGCGAATTCGTTCGACGACGCCGGTTGGGATGAAGATTTGCGTGCCGAAATCGGAACATTAGATGAGCCGAAAGCCGTGCCGCCCTATAGCCCCTTCGCCTTCGCGGCGAGCACCGCTGCGATTGGTCAGCGTTACTGGCCCGTGCTGACCGAAAATCCTGAACGTCTGACTGTCGCCTATGAAACTAAGGGCGGGATTATTCTCGATGCACATGAGCGTCGTTTCCTTGGGAGGCGGAAGATCAAGAAGAATGGCACGTTCGGCCGATACCATGTCGGCATCGACCTGTTCGCCTACCAGAAGGACGTGGTGGTGGCTTGCGAAGAAGGGATGATTGTCGCCTTCTACCCGTTCTACCCCGCGAAGTCAGGGCAGATGACGTACGCATTGTTTCTCGCGATCAAGGATTTCGTCGTGAACTATGGGGAGCTTCGGGGGGATTCACCAAAAAAGTTCAAATGGCAGGTCGGCGATAGGGTAAACGCGGGCCAGAAGATAGGATGGATCAGCGACACTGGCATGCTGCATTTCGAGACATATGTAAGCGGTACTATCCACAATGAGCACTACTATCCAAGGGGTGACAAGCCACCGCACCTTTTGAATCCCACGTCCTATTTGCTGGAGTGTGCGGGTTCCAATCTTTGAGGACGGCAGCAACGCGACTTGCAGGGTGCTTGCTCTGATCGCACAATTTTGCCGGTGTGTGACCGTGCCTGGCAAACTCATACGGACCAGCAAAGGTGCTATTGACCTATTTCATCACCGTAAGCGTTGAAGACGAGCTAAGACCGTTGAAGGCCCCTACCACCGCCCAATAGGCGCAATACACATTGCGGTCTCAACAATTCTCACCAATTGATGACCAACCCTATTCGTTACAAGGTGGCAAAGTCTTCTCCAGCAACCTCTTTGCTCAGGATGTATTTTGCCAAAGAATGTCGTATGGTCATTTTGCTTTTGGTACTTGATCGGCAATATTCGACGGGGGACAACGATGGCTAAGAGACAGAATATTTCTAAGGCGATTGTGGTTGGTAAGGCACTCGCTGCAGCCACGCTCAAACGCCGCGCCCAAGCAATCGAAAAACGACGGCGCGTGCTGGCAAAGGCAAAATTGAAGGTCGAGCCGACAAAACGTGTGCTCGCTAAGGCCCCCGTCACGCATGCTAGCATGGGGGTCCTAATCGCTGAGGGGGACTCGTGGTTCGACTATCCGTTTCACGATATCCTGAGCGATCTTGAGGACAGCTATGGGTTCGATGTGGAGTCTGCAGCTCACCGCGGCGACACGGTCGAAGACATGGCCTATTCGGACGGACAACTCGACGATTTCTCCCGCCGAGTCGAAAAGGTTCTCCGTATGGGCGTCGAGCCACGCGCGATCCTTCTCTCAGGCGGTGGCAATGATGTGGCGGGGGACGAGTTTGCCATTCTGCTCAACTACGCAACATCAAGCTACCCCGGCCTCAACGATTCGATCGTCACAGGCGTAATCGATCAGCGCCTGCGTGAAGCCTACGTTACAATCCTGAGTGCCATAACCGCAATTTGCAAACATCACCTTGGTCATCCCGTACCAATCGTGGTTCACGGTTATGACTATCCGGTACCTGATGGTCGGGGCTTCGCGGGTGGCTGGGGGCCTCTTCCTGGCCCCTGGCTTGAGCCAGGCTTTCGCCGGAAAGGTTACTCGGAGATCAACAGGCGAAAGCAAATCTGTGTCGAGCTCATTGATCGCTTTGATACCATGCTCGCCGGCCTCGCCGGCAAACCCCCTTTCGGACACGTTAGATTTCTAAATTTGCGGGGCACGCTTTCGACAGGCTCAACCTACAAGACTTGGTGGGCAAACGAGTTGCACCCAACACAGAAGGGCTTCGACGCGGTTACAAAGAAGTTTGCCGCCATCTTATGAGGAGAACCCCTTTGACACGACGTGTCGTGGCTTTGATCGCCGGCACCATGCTGAGCGCCCTTTCGGGCGTTTCGCCGACGCCGTCACAGGAGCCGGAGAAGATTGGCACGCTGCTTGCCGCCGGTGATATTTCGTGGTGTCCCGGCGAGGGTTGGACAAGTGCCAAAGCGACGGGTGAAATCATTCTCGACGTGATCAAGCAGGCCAAAGTCCCGGTCCGTGTATTGGCTTTGGGAGACCTCGCCTACAAGCATGGTAAGGAGGATCAGCTTGCGTGTTTCGCTAAGAACTGGGCCGGCTTTGACGATGTCCTCATGCCAGTTCCAGGAAACCACGAGTATGACACCAAGGATGCGGCGCCGTTCTTCCGTCATTTCAAGGATAACGCGTTCGTGCATCAGAACGATGATGCGGAGCCCGATGAAGAACACAAGGGCGAGAACCCTCGATGGGATAAGAAGGGCTATTTTTCGCTCGACTTTCCGAGAAAAGACGGGCCTTGGCTGATAGTCGGCCTGAACGACAACTTTCAGGAACCGCCGTACATGCAAGACATGGCCACCCAAATGACGTGGATGGAGAAAAGACTCGACGCCTCTGCGCTGGTCGGCAAAACCAGATGCATACTTGCCTTCTGGCATGCGCCATTGTTTAGTTCCGGGCAGCACGGCCACGAGGGCTATAGGCATCCGAAACCGGACGCGCCACTCAGCCATGAACGATCAATGCAGGTGGTGTTCCGCACCCTCCATGAACACGGCGCATCGGTAGTGCTTTCCGGACACGACCATGATTACGAGCAGTTCGCCCCGCACGACGCCGACGGCAAGCCTGCAACGGACGGCATTAGGTCGTTTGTCGTCGGCACTGGTGGCTCCATCCTTACCAAGGACTTTTACAAAAAGCCCTTCGCCGCTACATCGGAAGGTGGCCCGTTCGGGGTCGTGAGGGGAAACCAGGGTGTCCTGAAGATCGACCTTTATGAAGATTACTACACTTGGGAATTCTTGCAGATCGCAAGTGAGGGGCCGAAAAAAGACATTACGACCGGTCCCGCAAGGCAAAACTGCAACAATCCGAGATAACGTTTCGCGTGGGCCGCGTCCTAACGCTGGGCGTCTTTCCTTGAGCGCGTTGCGTCCCAGGCGACACGGCGCGATTCTGCCCACTCCGGTTACGGAAGGGCGGTAACTGCCTGCCTTAGCGCGAGATGTGTATTTGCCGTCCTCGAAACCGGCTGGCTGTTCAGCCGTGGCCTGCGGCGCGGCTACAGCGTAGACCGTGGGTCCGAGGGGGCCTGTCGCGCTCCGGCAGGTCCGCGCCGCGGCGCCCCGTTTCGCAGAACGTAGAAGATGCCGCTGATCACCCGGCCGTCATCTACCCGCGCGACGCCCCGCGGCTTGTTCGACAACAGCGGCGCGATAAGTGCGCTTTCGCTGTTCGTCAGATTGTGCCTGTCCGTCATGCTCGCCTCCGTTTTCACGAAGTGAATCACGACGCCGTGCCCCACTGAATCCCCTTTATGGGTTCACCACCTAGTCGAATTGTGAAAGCCTCACGCTATTCGACGTGCTGGGCCAGTCGGTGGACCACTCGATGTCGAGGCCTATCTGGCCGCCAATCCGTTTTCAGCATTCGCGAAAGCTTGCCGAGAATGCGCCTCACCGAGAGGTTCGATGCCATCTTCGCTGTTGTCAAACGCTGGCATACAGACGGCGAGGCCCATGTCAGTGAAGCGGCAAGCGTCGGCATGCTCGAAGCACTGTAAAACCTGTCCGGTGGAAGTGACAGGAAAACGACTGCGGTCGAGCCATGGCTGGGCCCAGCGAGCAAGCGCTGAAGGGTTAGTCGGTTTGAAGGCGATCGCCTCCCTCTTTCTTCCGACATCTCACAATCGTTCTTCCCGTCTTCCTTCTTTCTCCGGTTTGGGTTCACTCGCCTAGTAAATTCCTGTGATGTTGTCGTTGGCGTCCAGTTTCAAGAGTACCGCACTGCCAGTGCGCCATGCATCTTCAATCTGATAATATACGTCGATTTCACCTCCCTTGAGCGGGCGACATTTATCACCTATTGCGAATACAAATTCCCATCTTTCATTAACCAGCGCCGTGGGAAAGAATGGAATAACCGCCTGCTCTGGAGTTCCGCTGTACTCGCCCTTACAGACCTCGTCTCGCATATCCTGAATATGCACCTGTTTAAGGTGATCCTTATCTAAATCGAGAGAGATCGGCCATTTATGTTTTTTGCGCCCCGGCAGCAATGATGATTGAAGCAATATCATTACAATTCGACTGTCGGTCCAAACTTCTAAGACATCCCCTTCCAAATCAAGCTGAAGGTTCCATCTAGTCCCCTGCGGAATATTTCCTCTCCCTGTAACTCGGTAACTGTTAAGGCGCTTATCCATTTGGCTCCTCCCCGGGGTGTTGATCCACACTAAGTTCATACCACACTTGTCAGCTCCTGTCCTTCCGATCTGGGGCGGCGGGGTACTTCGTTCCGCGCGTTCTCATATTCTGGAGCTACTATCACCGGGCGAGTTGGGCCTGCGAGGCGTCCGACTGCGCACGAACCGTCGCGACTTGCCCGCCTACGCGCTGTTCAGCGGAATGGGGCTCGCTGTCGGTACCAGCCGTTGCCCACGCCTCGAAGCGCGAGCAGTCGGCTCCCGCGAAAATCTTGAGACATACGCCACAGGCTCCTAAACCCTAAAGGTCACCAACTATCGGGCCCAATAGGATGGATTTTTTGCAAGAGCGTCCATCAGCTGCGCACGGTTTTTTTTATTTTCGAGGGATATCTCTCCGTCCACAAAATCCATTACCTTGGCTGACTATCGACATCAATCGACCGGATTCTTTTATCGCATGCCATGATGGACTTGCTGGCAGAATCCAACAAGCTACCGGCTGCGTCAAAAAATAAAAGCTAGAGAGAGCGTTTCAAATGAAACAACTTCAGCGGGCGTTCTCTGCTCGATAGCCTCCAGCCGCTCGCTTCAATTATGGCTTGATGTATTCATTAGGACATGCGTAGATGAGATTGTAGGCTGGCCAGCTTTGATGGGGGCGGTGCTTGGCTTTTGAACAAGGACTGCAAGATCAGCTGGACGAGATCTGGTACCGCCTACCTGCGGGGACGCCGGGTGGTCAGCGTGAAGAGCGGCAGCGCATGCTTGTGCGCGAGTTTCAGATCGCAGCGCGCGGCCAGTATGGTGCGCAAGACTCCCAGGCGGGTGGAGCTATCGACGCCAACCGCCTTCGGCAGGTCCAGATTCGCCAGATCAGTGCGGCAGCCGGCCTACCCGCGACGATCTATCCGAGCGGCGACGCGGATGCCGTCACCCGCGCTGCGATCCTGGCATGGCGACAGAACCAGCTGCGCGCACCTGTCATCTTCCAGGCGATCTCTCCGAGTGATCCCGCGGACCCGTGGAAGACGATCGTCAGCCAGGGCTTCATCTTCCATGACGAATTGACCGACAAAAAGCCGCGGGTTTTCGCCGTCGACTTTACGGATCGCCAGGACCTCAATGATAAGGGCAAGCCTTGGAAGGTGCCCGTGGGCACCGCGGTCTCTCGGGTGGTGAAGCATAAGAAAAAGGCGCCGGCGACCTTTATCTGGGGCTCGCAGAGCACGGTCGCGCAGTCGCTGACGCCGTTCGATGCCGATCACGTCGTGGGCCAGGCCTGGTCGGCCCTGACGCCGGAAAAGCAATCCACCTTCCGAGTGATCAAGGCGCTGGCTCAGGTAGAGGCGGCCGTCTTCGACGGGATTAACGCCTGGGACACCTCGGTTCTTTCGGCAGGTCCCTATCATTACACGGCGTTTCCCGCGGGAGACGTCGGCCCCTCGGAGCTTGGTGCGTTCCTCGCCTACTTCGCCACGCGTTCGGCAGCTGAGTTCCGTGACCTGTTCCTCGGCTTCGGTCTGGGTCCACGCGAGGCCTGGTCGCCAAAGCTCTTCAACAAAAGCGACCGCACCTACCGCGCTGAAATCGGGTTCGTCGACGCCGCTGGCTCGCTCGCCACGCCATCGCTCGACGGGCGCAACTGGCTTCGCACCTGGCACAGCTTCTACCGGGTCCAGTACGCGCTCAGAAGCTCGCCAGGTCTCCAAGGATCGGTCTGGCCGTTCGCCCGCCAACGTATTCGTGATGTCCTCGCGACCCCCTTCGGCGCCGGGGCGCCACCAGGGGCGAAGACCCTGAAGGACGTGTTCAAGAGCGAGCGGACCGTGGCCATGCTGATGCGCTGGCACGTGTTCCGGCCGGCGCACATCACGACGGGTGGACATGCAGGAGCCGCCCCGGCGCGGCTCGTGGACGCCGCCGGACTCGCCGGCAAAGACGTCAGTACCTGGACCCGCAAGGAGGAGGAAAAGCTTGCCTCCGCCTTCCTCAATGGCCGGACCACGAGCCTGGCGGGCAAATACGCTGAGGTTTTGTCGAAGTCATTGGGGGTGGTGAACGCCCTGCGCGACCCGACGGCGCCAAAGGCGAGCAAGCTGCCGCTGTTGAGATTGGACCGGACTTTCGCGCTCCACACGGATGGCATCCCGTTCCCTGATCCTGGACCGGTCTCGCTGGCTCGCAGCCGCGCCACATCGCCCCCAAGAGCCCGCGCCGGCCGGCGCCAAGAGGCGAGATCATGAGGTGCCTGACGCCAGTCTTCGCGGCGACCTTGGTGGCAGCCCTCGCCTTGCAGGGATGCGCCGTCCCGCGGCTCTCCGAGCGCTACGTCGTCCCTGAGAACGACCCGGGCATAAATCGGCAGCAGGACAACTTTGCCCTCAAGCCCGGTGACGTCGTCCACATTGTGACATTCCTGAAGGGCAGTCCGGTACCCGACAGCGACGCCATAACGAATTTCTACCCGCCCTTTTCCGAGCACATCCGATTGCCGATCCGGCACGCGCAGGGAGAACTTACGGCGGATGAGGCGAACCTCGTGATGGGCGTGTTGGCGACGGATTCCATCGCCCCGCCGATCGACGCCGCGACCCAGGCTGAACTGCAGAAGCACCGCATTGAGCTGTGGAATGCGCTTGTCGATTCACGAGCGCTCGTCCTTCGCAAGGAAGATGGAACCAAGCCCTCCCAGCTCCAGGTTGACATGACGAGATTCTGTCCCGCCTTGCGGTCGGCGGCGGGAACAGGCAGCGTTCTGTCGAGCACCTATCTCGTGTCAACCTGCATGGACAGCAAGAACGCGCCCACGCGCGAGCCGCGTCAGATCGGGGCGCTGGCTCAGCCCCTCGATGCGATTGGTCAGAAAGCCACCAACCTCCAGGGCGATGTCTTCTACCAATCCCAGGCCGCAGTCGCGATCGCCGTCGCCCGTGTCGAGCGCCATGGCGTCGAGATGAGGCAGACCGAACTCGATGAGGGTCGCTGGAGTCTGGCGGACTGGAACGCCTCCCGTGTCTGCCCGGGCCACATGGCAGAGGTGGCGCTGCGGACCGAACCGTTGCGCCTCCTGCGCATCATGCCAGCAGGCTCGACCGCCCGATTCAAGGTGGTCGCGACCGAACCCGGACGCCGAGGTCTGACCGTCGACGACCGCCGGGGACCTTATGAGACACTGACATATGAAAGCCTCGCCCTCCTCTCCCCGTCTGACGTCGCGACCGTCCTGTGGGGCAAGGAGCAGCAGGCTGGCCGCCCCAACGCTGTGGTGCAGCTCACGGAGAGCCAGCGCCGCATCTGCACCCCCTAGAGCGGGAACCGCCACCCATGCCCGTCCTCTCTATCTTCGGCGCGCAGCTCCAACTGGTTGACGGCGCGCACAACTTCAACAGCCTCGGTGGGGTCAATGTCACCGGCGCCTACAGGCTCGCCTCGGCGGCCAAGACGCTGGAATTAAAGATCCAGGGAAGGGTCCAGGACATTGACCTCGACCTCCTCTGGCGTGGCGCCGTGGCGATCACGGGAAACGCTGTCACCTTCGGCGCTGCCTCGCGAGCCACCGTGGTCGCTGCGTTGCATCTCCCGGACGGCACGTCCCGAAATCTCTCCTCGCCGACCCTGTCGACCTCCGCCGATCCGATCCTCGGCCTGCAGGTCGTCGATCGCAACGCAACAGCCTTCGACTGGTTACAGGCGCGACTTGCCCAGGGCGTCAGGGTCGACCTTGGCTCGACGCGGGCAGTCGTCGTCGAGATCAACCTGCGCCAGCCGACGGCCCTGCATCGGCCGCTGCAGGCCGCTGGACCGAAACTGCGCTGGTACGACAGCTTTACCTATCAGCTGGCACCGCCCCGCCCGGCCTTCGAGCCTCGTCAGTTACTCACGATCGACGGCCTTGCCATCGACAGCGCCGGTTTCGACCTCAGCGCAAGGCCAGAGTCCGGCGCCCTTTTCGTCCATGCCGACCTCCTTGACACCGCCGCTGTCGGCAACAAAGGCAACCAGTTCCTCTTCCAGCACGTGCTGGCGAACGGACGGCTGAGGATCGCTGGGCAAGGCGCCGCCCAAGGCGCCATGACCTGGGAGCGCTCTGCGGCGGTGGCGGCCGATCCCGTACTGCTGTTGCTCCGGTATCAGGACGAGCACGGCTATCCCATCGCGTTCGCACCTCTTGCTGCGCTGCCCATCACCTCGCGCTTCGGCACCCTGGACACTGTTTACCAGGCCACGACCGCCGACAAATGGATTTCCACCAATCAGGCAAATCTCGTCGGCTCGCTAGACGGGTCCCCGCTGCGTGCGTCCGGCCGGCTCCGGGCGCTCGACCCAAGGGCGCTTTACGCGACCTTCTGCGACGACGGCGTCGCTAAAAACAGCCTCTCCAAGCCTTGGTTCATCCGCAACGGTGTCGTCCCGCTCACAGTGGCTGGCATGCCGCGCGAACTCAACGGATTGTCGCGGGGCGTCCGCTTGGAGTGGGCGCACGCGACGGCAATGGCGGGGCAGGACGATGTCGTCCTTAAGCTTGAGCCAGAGGTGATCAGTGGCCAAAGACGGTTTCACCACACTTTCCTGGAATTCGGCGAGGCCGGACAATGGGCCATACGGGCGCTGCGAGAGGAACGCGATGTGCGGCCCGAACCGGCGCGCGGCTCCCTGACGGCTAGCCCGTCTTCGGTGGGCAGCTATCGTCTGACAGGGGCTCCTGGCGGCGGGGCGTTCTCGCTCCCCACCATCGACACCGCATTCGCACTCGCGAACCTGGCGGGGCCGGACCGGATCAACGATAAGGGCCAATCGCTCAGCGACGGCCCGATCGTTGCACTGGCCGGCGCGCGCCTCACAGCTGCGGACCAGGCCTTGCAGGGGCTCTTCAAGCCGCAGATCGGCGAGCTGCGACACGTCGATGGCGCCCGCTTGGCGCCTGCCCCATCCCAAGCCTTTCAGCGGCTACTTGAGCGCGTTCCAACTGTAGCTGACGTCGCTGCGACCGGGCGGGTCGGCCCAGACCTGCAGGGCGCACAGGCCATCCACGCGTTGCTCGCGGCCTCGCCCGACCTGTCCCATCTGGTCTTTGGCGGTGAAGAGGGGACGGTTTCCAGTGCCGTCAAGAAGCTCAGCGATGCCTCAGACCAAGCCTATGCGGCAGGCTACGACATGTTCCGCAAATTCGAACAGAGATGGCGCGCGCTCGCCGCTGATGCGGACGTCGGCGCCTTGCGCGATCGAATCGGCATTCCGCCACGCGCGGCGACGTTGGACGACGATGTCGCGCTAAAGATGCTCGAAGCCGCGATCGCCTATCTGAGGACAAGCGACAACGCCACCGACATCGCTCCCACGCCCGACGAAGCCGAGGCCATAGCGGACTACCTCGCGGCCCTGCCCCCGGAGGAACTGGCGGACGACTGGACCACGCCGTCTTCTGAACTGGGGCTCCTCTTCGAGCATGTCTGGAGCCCCGCCAACTACGACTTGATGCGCCGTATCGCACGATTGGGCTGCGACGCTGGCCTTCTGAAAAAGCTGTTCGATGTCGCCAGCGTGACCGCCCTGCTAGCAGCGCTCGACACGCCGGCGGAAGGAATGCTGCAGGGCGTCATCCAGGGTGTCGATGAAACCTGGGGCATTCTTTGCCAACTCTACGAGGGCTCGGCCGATGCGACCATCGCGGCAATCCGCTCCCATTATGGCCCGCGCCTGACGCATGACGTCTATGCCCGTCTGCTCGACCCAGCTTCTCAGGAGGATGCTGAACGACTGCTCGCGGCGCTTAACGCCTTCCTCGATCCGCCACTTCGGCGGCTGTCCGATGTCTCGGCGGACCCGCCAGAATTCATCCTTCGCACCCACCGCTTCCCGGTTGCCCGTGCCGTCAACGAAAAGCTCGTCGATGCGCTCTGGCAGCAATGCTTCGATCTCTGCGCCTTCACCGACAAATTCTGGACCTGTTTCCTGGATGATGAGACCACGATCCTGGTCAAACTGTCGCGCAAGCGCAGCCTGCCGGATATCTTGCGGGACGTCGTGCATGGCTACGGCGGTCCGGAACGGCCTGATCCGCTCGGTGTCGAGCCCTATCGCGAGTCCCAGGACCCGCTACTCGATGCCGACGCCATCATCGAAGCCTTCATCGACGATTTGGACCCGGACCTTAGGGATCCTGCCTGGGTCGGCGTCCTCTTGGTGCGACCGGTCGCAGATATCAGCCGCGACTTGCTGTTGAGGGACCTGGTCGGGTTTGACCACATCACTGCCAACTACATCGCCATCGGTGGCCGCCGGCCCCAGGTCGCTGTCGACAAGCCTCCGCATCTGGATGTGTGGGCGCATATCTTCAAGAAGAATCCGAACGGCAAGGACCTGCCGAAGGACCCTGGACTGATCCGGGACGTCCAGCTTGCCTTGACCAAGTTCGACGTCCGGATTCGACAGACCCAGCTTGCAGCGGCGGACATTGAGGTCGAGGTCTATCCTAAGGACGTGTGGGGGCGAAAGAGGGAGGATTTCCAAAAGCTCGTCATCCATGGCGGCCTTCAGGCGCCTGCCGGCAAACCGGACGGGCCGAAGGACCTCACTTTCTCCGCGTTCTTCCCGCAGTCATTCCCGATCGAGGTCGACCTCGCCTTCATCAAGCAGTTCGAACTGAGCCGACTTCGTGTGGCGAGGCGCAAGGGCTCGACCAGTATCGACATTGATGGCGAACTTCAGTTGCAGTTGCCGAAAGATCTTGCGGGCCTCCCGATCGACCTGTCTGCTTCCGACCTGCGCCTCACCTTGCAGGACTTCCGGATTCAGCTCCCAACCCTCTCTGGCTACAAGATCGAAGTTGGAGATCGACGCAACCTCGCCTTCGACCTGCCGGCGCTCAGCTTCGCCTTGCCAAAGCCCCGCGCCGTCAACTTCTTCGGTGTGGAGCTTGTCCCCACCGGGCTGGGCTATATCCGCGGCAACGAAGACGAAGCGCTCGAGGCCTTCAAGAGCCGGTATGTCTGGCTGAGCAACTTCAATGCGACGGGCCAGGCGAATGTCTACCTCGCCTACATGGATTTCCACGTCGACTTCGGCAAATCACCCAGCTTCGGCCTCGTGGACGCCCGTGGTCTCAGCTTCAACATGGCGCTTGCAGCGCGGATCGCGGGCGGTCGCGCGGATGCCGCATATCTCGGCATCCGAGGCCTCGACGGCCGTGATGTGTCGTTGAACATCTTTGGCGTCCTGCGGATCGACATTGCGAGGCTCCTTATCTCGCCTGCCTATCTCGTAAAGGCGAACACACGTCGCTTGCCGCCCAACCCCAACGCCGGTGCAATTCTGGCCGAAGACCTGAAGCTTCGGATCTTCAACTGGTCGCCGACGCCGGCTGGGAGCAAGCTCGACTTGCTGATGCTGCACCCGACGCGCGATCCGAAGGCGTCGGATCAGCAGAACCTGCGGAAGGGGCTCGTCGCCTACTATGACTCCAAAACCCATGGCGGTGGCGGCGGCTTCTTCAAGCTTTACTGGCTGCTGATTGCACACAATGTTGCGCTGCCGGTCTCTGCCCTGAATCATCTCTTGGAGGAGAACCCTGGCGCCAACGATCCCGAGGGGATGCTGTCGGGCCTGATGGATCCACATCCGAACCCCACCGATCCCTTGGTGTTCCGGGATGTTGAACTGCTCGACCGCGAAAGCTGGCTCTTCGGAATGAGTTTCAAGCTGGGTGAACTGTTCACCCGCTGCTCCTTTGTCATGCACGACCAGCATTACTACGGGATCCGCCTCTGGGCTCCCTGGGTGGAATCTGTCTTCAAGCAGGAGAGTCTGGAACTCGCCTATATCCCGGGTCCGACCCGCGCGGAGGATCGCTTCCGCACCAACCTGATGATCCCCGCGTTCAACATGCTGGGGATGCTTAAGTCGGGCGAGTTCGCGCTTGAATGGGGCTTCAACTGGGACTTCCTGATTGACGTCGGCTTCCCCTGGCGGACCAGCATTGGCTATGACTGGTTCCGAGCTTTCAGCGTCCCGGTTGGGTGCTACGAGGCAAAATTTGGGTTCTACATCGAAAAGAAGACATCTGTCGTAAACGGCGACAAGCGGCTGACCATTGGCGTCGGCATGGGCTTCTACTTCGGCTACTACTTTGGCGCCGGCAACTCAGTTGCCTGGGTCCGGGCGGGCATTGGTGTGTTCGCGATCGTCGAAGGCCGGATCACCTTGCAGGGTCCCGCTGTGGGCGCCGATCCATTCGCGCTCCTGCGATCGTCGATCTACAGCATCGAGATCACCGGGGTCATCGGGATAATGGCCTATGGCGAAGGCGGGATCGATGTCTGGATCCTGTCGGCTCGCTTCAGGGTCTCCGTTCAAGCCTCAGTCGCCTGCACGATCCACTACATCACTGGCGGTCCCTGCGCATTGAGCTACAGCGCCACCCTTGGAGCGGCCTATTCTGCCTCCGTCCAGGTCGGCTGCGGCTTCTGCAGCTGGACCTTCTCTGTTTCCGGGAGCGTCTCGATGGGCGTCTCCGGCCAACTCCTGCTGAGCTGAGATCATGGGCACCCTCTATGTTGGACTGAACATATTCTGTCCGGCCGCTTTCAGAACGGCCACGCCGGTCCCTGACGCCGAGACCTACAGCCACCTGGCTGGAAAACTCTTCGGGGTGCTGCAGGGTGCGCTGACAACGCACGCCGACACCGACCCTCTGCCCCTTCCAGATTATTTCAAGCTCCAAGGGCCGGACCTCGCCAACCACAAGATCGTCTTCGTTACTGACGCGCTCGATCCGGCGCTGGTCAAGAAAATCTCCGACACCGCCATTCCGGTCCCCTTCCCGCCAATGACCTCGCTGTCCTTGAGCTGGAAACCAGACAGCGCCAGCGCTGTCCAACAGATCGCCTGGACGATCCCAACGGATCAGGCTCAGCCCACTGGCGGCCCCAGTTCCCCGCTGCTCTTGCCCGTCTCGGACTGGCCGGACTTCGCGGTGGCAAACTTTGCGACGCCTTCCGTCAGGACCTATGCGGACCTGCTCACAATCGACGCCGCGCGTCTTCCTAGCATCCAGCGCGACCTCGTTTCGTGGAGCACGGCTCTGGCGACACGGGTCATCAACCTGCATCGGGACGACGCCAACAGCCTGACGCCGTCCGAGCAGGCCGTGTACAAGGTGATCCGCGGCCTCGAGGGGCTGCTGGGCACGCCGGACGCCCCGACGCCGCTTACCGACGACGCCATAGGGGTGTACCTCTCAGGGCCGCAGACCACTGGCGGGCCGCCGATCTATGCTGTGGTCTGGGAATACGCCATACAGAACCCTTCACCGCTCGACGACCCGCGTCCAGTTCTGCCGCCTCGCTTCCTGCACGACAAAATATCATTGCGCGGTGCGCCGGTTCGTCTGCTGGCCCTTGGAGACGTCAGCCGTCCCCCCTGGGCCGTGTCATACCACCAGAAGATTTGGCAAGACCTGTGCAAGCAGATCACCGGCGTCGATGACGCCGCCTTTAAGGATGCGCTCGGCAGGCTTTATGGCTTTGGCGAACGCCTGAGGTGGCCTCAGGCGGTGACCGACCGGAGCAACTTCATGGTGCTGGACCCCAATGCAGGCCGGGGTGAAGCCCTCGGATGGGCATGCTTTGGAACCAACGTCCAGTCGCTGCTTGGCCAGGTGCTGGAACTCCCCTTCGCCCTGGGCGACAATCTAAGCACCGCCTCGGCGGTTTTCGCCGTGGAGGCTAGCTCGCTGGAAGCTATCCCCGCCGTGCGCACGCTGGCCAGCGACGCCGCCGCGGCGCAACCGCAAGCATCGACTATCAGCCGGGATTCGGATCGTCCGTCGGGCTTCTTCGTCTACGCGCCCAAGATGTCGGAAACGACACCCGGGAGGGCCCCGAGCGGACTCAGCGTCCCTTACGCTATCCCGTCCGGACTCCTCGACGCCGTCGACCCCAACCCGCGCTGGAGCGCCCCAGAGGCCGGAGAAACGCTGCAGATAACGACCGGGCCCAGGCTCGGGCTTCGCAACAGCGAGCTCGCGCGGCCAGCGCTGGCGGGGAGCGCCGGCGACCAGCGTCTGGTGGTGCCGGCACGGCTGATCCAGATGCCGGCCAACCTTCCCGGCTCCGCCGGACTATTCGAGCTTGTGCTCACCACCCAACTGCACCCAGACGAACAGACAGAGATCGAGGCGCGCTTCCTGGCCCTGGGCACCGACCGAGCAGCGGCTGGCGGCCAGCTATGGCTGACGGTTACCAGGCCTGACGGTGTGGAAACGTGGGACCTGGGCGGACAGGTGCTGGAACGGAAGGCCTTGGACGGCGCGCTGCGTGCCATCATCGTCGACAGGCAGTCGCCGGCGGTTAAACTGTCCGACCTGGTGAAGCGGCTCTCCGCGCCGACGCCAGGCGGAAAGGACCTGCTTGAGCAGGGCGCCGGCGTGGATCTCGTGTTGCCGATGGGAACTGTCATGAACCCGTTGTTCAATCGGATCCTGGGGGGGCTGGCTCCCCTGAAGGTCGGAGGCGCCGAACGAGCCCCCGTCTGCATCTTGCAAGGCGCGTTTACCAGCCGATGGAGCGCCTCGACCGATCGTGTGCTCGATCGTTTCGAGCTTGCCTACACACCGTCGCCGCTCAATGCGCCTGCAAACCGCCCCGTGCTCGCGCAACTGAGCGACTTCAACAAGCTCAGGCTGGCGCTCTCCAGCAACGATCCGGAGGTCATCGCACGCGCCCCGAGCCTGAGCGATTCCGGACGTGTCGTGACCTTCCTGACCTATCCCGATGCGTCGGTGCCGATGCCTTGCGCAGGCTACCTGCCCGCCACGCCGCCTTGGCAGGTCGCGGCGCCTCCCCAGAGCGGGCGGTTCTTCGGCTACTTCCTGTCGCACCTCTTCACGCAGGACGCCCGTGGCGAGGAGCGCGACAGCGAGGCCAGTCGCCTGGCCAGCGAGTCGCTCCGCTTCATAAACTACCTGACGCCAGAATTGCCTTGGACGCTCGATGGATATGTAGAACATCAGTACACGCAGCGCTTCCCGTTGACAGGCGCGCCAGTGCTGCTGCCGCTCGCGACCGACATCCAGAGCCCCGCGACGGCTGGACTGCGGGGCGACGATGGCCGCGACCTTGCGCTGATGGGCTGGCAGTTCAATCTCTCCCCTCCGGCCTTCGAGCTTGGCTTCGTGCGCAAGTATCTCGAGAAGGTTCTGGCGCCGGCAGCCAATGGCGAGGCGCGGCCGACTGCCCTACGCTCCATCTACGAGCCTCTGGCTGACCTTATGATGGCCGTGGACCGCGGCAGCGCCGAGCTCGTATTGCAACGATGGGCCTATGAAGCCGATGGCCCACGCGGGGGCGTCCCGTCGCAGAGCGGCGCCCTCACCGCGAACATGGCAAAGGTGGGAACACACAAGCGAGCGCTGGTCGCCTCCGATGCGATTGCTCAATTCAAGATCATCCGCGATCTGTTGGACCAGCCGCTCGCCAAGTTCGAAACTGCGGTCCGGGCCTTCGCCTCTGGCGCCGACGACCACTGGCTGACGATCACGATACCTTGCCCGGCTGGATGGAGCGGGCTGAGTTCGGCGAGCACTGTGGCCGACGACAGCGACGTGCTGCGCCTCGGCCTTCGTCTGACGCGCCCGACCGATGCGGTCATACCGGCGAGCATCGCCGATCCGATGCGGCCCCAGGCCACACCGGGGTTCGGCCTGGCGGTCGACAAGGACGAGGTCACCGTCTACCCAGAACTGCAGGGCGACACCTTTGCCGATCTGCACGATCCTGCTGCCACAGAGCTGGGCAAATACGTCTCGGCCAGTGCGAAAACACCCCTGCGCGAACGCCTCGACTGGTTGCGCTCAAACCGTGCCGCCGCCGCGGCGCGCGCGCCGCTCCGACTCACACCGGCACCGCCGACCCAGGCGGACCCCGAGACCATCGACGATCCTCGCCGCGCTGAGAAACTGTTCGGCGCCAGCATGCCATTCCTGTGGGCGCCCACGTCGACCCGTCCCGCCGTTACCCGCGTGCTGGACCTCTATTATGTTCCTCACGCATTCCGGCCCTTGAGACCCCATCCCAAGATCGGCGACGGCGAGACGACTCTGGAGTTTACTGAATTCCTGTCCGATGTCCTCAATGACATCGTCGCCGACGCCCCTATGCACAACATCGACGTCGAGGACCTTTCGCCCGCCGACGCCTTTGGCCTGCGGAACACCGTTCGAGCTTTTCTGCCCGACGTGGCCGCACGCATGGCCGCGCTGGTGACCTATGTGCACAATGACGATCCAGGATCGGTGACTAGCCCGCTCTTCGACCACGTCAAGGGCTTGTCGGCCGGACTTGCCAGCGATCTGTCGATGAAATTCAAGAGCCTCCTCGCCACCACCCCCGGGCTGTTCGCCACGACCAAGGGCTTCGGAGTGGCGATCTTCGAACCCGATGCCTGGACCCAGCGGCTCCACTCCTTGCAGTTGCGCAAGCAGATCCATCCGGCGTCCGCCTCGGGCGAGACCGCCGGCGACCCGTCACGCTTCGATGTCGACCGGTTTCTCTTCCCCCTGTTCCACAACGCTTCCGCGGGTCGCTACCTTGTCGATATCCTCGACGACGCCCGATATGATGACGAGTTCGAGATCGACGAGAGCGTTTTCGACCCGCCGCGGCCGGACTGGACTGCCGGAGGCCCTGGCGTTGTGCTCGGGCCGGGTGGAGCGAAATTGCGCCAGCGCGGCGATGCCCAGGCGCGCAGCGGCGAGGACGTGATCGAGCAGCACAACCGCTTCAACGATGGTGCAGCGCCAGCACGCCAGATCGAGGCCGATATCGTGCATTGGAATCCGAACTGGACCGAAGTGGGGTCCGCCAACACGCGTCGCTTCTACCTTCTGCCGTCGCGACGTCGGCCGGCGACGCCCATCAAGCAGAGGCCCAGCGCCGACAGCGGACCGCCGACCGCGCCTCTGCCGGTGAATCTTGGAACGCCCATGCGGCCGCTGAACGATCAACTGACCGACTTTCTGAACGCACGCCTCCAGGAGAAGGCGACAGTGGCCTTCGGATCGGGCGGCGCAGGGCTTAAGGCAAAGCGCCGAAATCCAGCCCTGACGGGGCTGGTCCAGCCAGACGCGCGCGCCAACGGCCTATCGGCGCCCGGCTGGTGGCATCTTGAGAGCTATGCCTCCGAGCACTATTTCGTGCTTGAAGGTGACGAGGAATCGTCGGGTTCCGACGGTCCATTCCACAATGATCGCATCCGCATCGAGGTGGAGATCGGTGACAGCCCCTTCGTGGACGAGGATCCTGTCTCGCCTGGGAAGTACGCTGTCAAAGGCGAGCTTGGTGACTGGTTCGGATACCAGCGCCTTCGGGCAGCCAATCCCAGCGGGGTCATCCCGAAGCCTGCAAAGATTCCCCGCGACAAGCTTGAGACGCAGCTCCGGGACTGGCTGGCCCCGACGTCTGCCGATGACGGGCTGCTGGTCCCAGCGCCGCCGGTCGTGGAATCCCAAAAGCGCGCTTCGCAGAAGGCCAACAGCACGGTTGTCGTGGCGAACTTCACGCCCAGCAAACCGGACGCCGCGCACCGGCTAAAGAACCAAGCTCCGCAGGGCATCGGCTCGGTGCTGGCCGCCGAGATCATGGATCTCGACGCAGATCCGAAGCCGCAGGACCGCTTCGTGCTGCGGCTGGTCGTGCTGGACGAACCCTGGCGTTACACGCGCGTGCGGGTTCGCATCGAACGCAACAAGGCGGACGTGAACGACGACGATCTGCCCGACATCAACCCGCTGTTCCAGATGCTTGGGGACTTCTCCAGTTGGAGCAGTCATGGGCGCGAGCCGGTGCTCATCGACCTGCGCAACAGCCAGGGGTTGGGCCTGCCCGCCGAGGCCGTTCAATTGACCCCGAAGCTTGCCCTTGGCGATTTCCTCGACATGGACGCGACCACCGCCCTCGACTACGGCGATCAGATTGGGACAGCCATCGACGCCACATTCGCCGTACCGGGTGTCGGCCGCCTCCCTCTCTGGAACCCCGATCGTGTTCGTCGGGGCCAGTACGGCATATCAGGCATGGTGATCCAGCATCGCCCGGACCTCCATCCACGCTACGCACGTGCTGAGCTCACCGATCAGATTGAGGGACGAATCGAGGAGATTCCGCGAGTGAACCTGGCGCCCCTTCCGGTCGACACGACTGTTCCAAAGCGTGACTTCACGTCAGTCCTCACCGGGTTCACACGGACCGACGTGCCCTCGCCCCATCATGCGGTGCTTATAAATTGGACCAACTCCGCCGGCGAGCTACTGGTGAGCTGCACATGGCCAGTGCGATTCCAACCATGAGACGCAACGAGAGCAACGCACAGCGGCGATGTTTAGTCTTGGCGGTGCGACCGCACTCGGGTGCGCCGTCGGGTGGATGAACGCCTTTACGGATCAACTTCTCGGCCCGCGCAGGGCCGCGCCCGGTGCCAGCAGATCAAGTGCAGTCGCGAGATCGTCACGAGCGATTGCTCCGTGGAGAAGCCGATCGTCGGCATCAAACACCGCATACTTTTTTACCAGCTTGGCGATGCCGGCGTCCGCTTCGAACAACAACTTGGTCAGTGCTTCATCCAAGACTTCAACGAACTTAACGCAACATGGCGCAACCGAGCCAGATTGCTGAGCACACGCCCCTGCCGAGCCTCCCGCACCCGAGCTGCTCCATCGGAGTTGCTAGATCACCTGACTGGCGAACGCGACGGTCTCTTCGTCTTGCGTTGCCGTCGGCGTCACCTGTGCAGCCTGCTTGAAGGCGTCAAGGATGCTGACAATCGAGAAGCTCTCGAGCGGCTGCCACGGCGTTCGGACCTGCAATAGGAGCCGAAAGAGTTGGATTTTGAAGAGCAACGTTCGGACCGCGCGTGGCGACGGGCGTCTTCCAACTGACCGGAAGTAGCCTGGCACGAGCCGCTCCAACTCGCCGACCTCTTCGGGCGTGAAGCGGACGTCACCCTCGCCGAAAGGAGCAGGCTGCGCCTCGGCCTGGCGGGTTTCGGCAGAGACCGAGGCACCGCTGCGGAGCCGCTCCAGCCGTTCCTCCATCTGCTTGGCTATCGCGACGGTCTGGTCGTGGCGCCTTACCACGTCGGGATTCTGGGCGAGCCGAGCCTCCGGCGTCATAGCAGCCAGCCTCCGGTTGAACTCATCGTTCGCCGCGTTCTGTCGCATCCTGGTTGCCTTCTCCTCGGGCTTCGCGGGTATAACTGCATCCGCCAATCCCACCCTTCGCAGCGATAGCGGCACCGGTGTCTCGGACGGGGCTTCGACGTCAACGGTTCCTCGTCTCTGCCCCGCGCGCACGAGCTCGACGGTCGACCTCGCACTGCGCTCCGCTGCTTTGGCATTTTCCAGGTCCCGTTCCGCTTTGCCTAGCGCTTCTTCTTGCCGGACCTGCGCCGCTCGCCTTTCTCGCTCCCTGATCTCCTTTAGCTCGCGTGAGGAGAGGCTCACCACCAAATCTGCGACATCGCGATCGGTTAGCGCGGGGAAGCGCAGGTGGCAGGCAAACAGCTTCTCGTTCTGCTCCGCGACGACCTCCTGACGCGCAAGCAGCTTTGCGTTCTCTTCAGTCTCACCGACGACGCCGGCAGCCCGCTCGACGATTATGTCCCGATAGCGCGTCTCGATGGCGTGGGCCAAGACCCGTTCGTCGACCAGCATCAGCACCTGCAGCCTGTTGCCAATGACCGGGTCGTCGACCAGGAGCTTCATGTTTTCTATTACGGTCAACATTTCGCCCGGCGCACAGCGATCGAGGTCGTCGACTATCAGCAGGACTCTCTGCGGTCTGGATCCGGCAAGCAGCCACGGCCCGACGACGGTGGCGAGGGCAATGCCGACCCAGGCGGCCCAGAGGATCCAACTTCCCGTCTGATCGTTATCCCATCCGACCGCGTTATCAGTGTTCGACATCTCAAATCCCACTATGGAGATTTTGTCCCCTAGACCTGCTCGCAGCAAATGGGCGACCGCCTCGACGCTCCGGACGAGGAAGCTCCCTCCATGCTGCTGCGGCGGGAACATCAACCCGTAGGCCCATCCTGCCGCGACGACGGCTAGGATCAGGATCGGGAGCCATAGTCGCTTGGACTGGGCGGACTTGGCTTCTCGGCTGGCCGGCGGAAGCTCCCCCCGCGGGTCGGGACGCGAAGGAACGACTGGCGGTTCTGTCGTCCAAGCCGACAGGAGCGCTTTCACGTCCTCGCCGACCAGCGCCAACAGGCCCAAGCGCTCCGGTCCGGTACTCAGCCGCGCGTTCTTCTCGAAGATGGCTCTGACCTTTGTCTGCACTCTCGGGGTGATAGCTGCTAGATGAGCGAGCGCGCTCGTCCCGATCAAGGACCCTAAGATGGTGGCAAGCTGTAGAGTCTGGCTCAGTGGAATGCCCAGCAGCGCGAGCGCGAGTAATGCGCCGACGAGCGGCCAGGGTCCGTGTCGGAAATGGGATGCTCTCGCCGCTAAGGCCAGTCGCCCGAGGGCGCCCGCGCTGGCGCCGGCGCGCTCGACCAGGCTCTTGTAGAGATAGACCCAGGCTTCGGGCGGCTGTCGGTATTTCCAGGCGTTGTGGCATGCCACTTCGTAGCGCAGCTTCGCGAACTCCTGTCCCATCGCCCCGGGTATCGCCCGGCCGAAGTGCCCTGGCGACTCGAGCAAGGGCGTCAGGAGTCGCGTGAGCGTGGTCTTTCCACTGCCCCATGGCCCGAAGAGCGCGAAGGTGAACTCGTCCTCGGCGCTGCGCAGGATCGTTGCAAGGGCCTTCGCATAGTCCCGAACGAAAAGTGACAACTCCTCGTCTGCGGCCTCCCTCACCATCTTAGGGATGCGGCCTGCCCTGGTTTTCACGACGCTCTTCATCACCTCGACGAGATCTTGCATGCGCCAGACCGCAATGCGGCTGGACACGCCCGATTTAGGATCGTCCAGACTGCGCAGGACGAAGTCGGTCACCTCGATTTCCTGCATGTCGGCAAGGGCCTCGACGGCACGCAGCAAGCCGGGGCCGAGCTGGACACCGTTGACCGCGGTTGTCGGCGCGATCGCGACGAACTCCTCGACGTCGGGCTCGGGGGCCGTTACGAAAAAATCCGCGGCGGCGGCATCGAGCTGACTGGAGAAGTCCTTGAGGACGAGCGCGCCCCATCGGCGGAGACCGTCCAACTCATCGCGCAGGGGGTCGCCCTCGTCGCCCGGTCCCAACGTCGCAAGCCTGCGGGCCAAGAGCAACGTGACCAGGAAGACGGTGGACGTCGAGAGCACGTCGCGCGCAGCCTCCTTCTGCGGCAGATATCTGACGCTCTCGAGCAGAATGTGGGCGAAGTGTGGACTTAGGACGATGTCGCCCAGCCCCGATGCCTGCGCAAACAGGGCTGCCAGCGGGGGCTCTATCCGTGCCCCGACATCTTCATCAACGTGCCGCACCGTCACTGACGGCATCGCTTCCCCCAGCCGCGACCATCTTACCTCGTCGAATATTAGCAGTAATCGATAAGTTTGATAGCGGCTAAGCAAGTGCAGACCGCGATTTTTACTTCGATGGCTACCATTGGGCTCATTTTGACTCAGTTGACGCTGCCAGCCTCCGCTATCCAACCTGTATTCTGCGGTCGCGCCGGAGCGCGGGTCCTTACTGTTGAAACTTCTCGCCAATGCAAAGTCAGCCTGCTGGTTGGCATGGGTGCTGGCAATCCATGCCCGGTACGCACAATCAAATCAAAGGTCGAGCCTCTCCAGCCAACCACCGAGGTAACGCGGCCGATTCCGTGGTTGGCATCCGTTGACGCGTTAGATGCAGTCAACTAACTGGACTTCGCGGTCGACGACGTCTGCTTTCAGGCAGTGGCCACGGAATGCCGAGCGGCTGATATGAGGCGCAAAGCCGCCCTTCGCACATTGTGGACCCGTTCCGATTTTATGGTCTCTTTGGGTATGAAGAAGCGGGCGGAGCCGAGGCTCCGCCCAAGGCTTTATCCTAAGGCCGCCATCTGCAGCTCGGCCGCCTTGCGGTCGACGGACTGGCCGGGATTCTCGACGGCCCGTTCGAAGGGCTTCCAGGCCTCGCCGACAACGTGCTCGTAGGCGGTGACGGCGCCCTCGGCGGCCATGCGAAGTGCGTGGGCCTGGAGGGCCATGTCGGCCGCGAACTCGCGCTTCCGCTGGGCGGCGCTGTCGAAGCCGACCGGACCACCGACATCCTCGTCCCGGTCGTCGCAGGCGGCCTTGGCCGTCGCGTCACGGGCCTCGGTCACTGCCCGGCTGTAGAACTGGCCGGCGCCGTGGGCGGAACCCACAAACGCCCCGACGATGCGCTGCAGGTGGATCTGCATGGCGCGTTCGCCAAGTCCCTCGTCGAGTGCCGCGGCTGTGTCGACGATGAGCTTTTCGTGCAGGTCGCGGATGCCGTCGATGTCGAGGACCGGGAGGCCGAAGCTCTCGGCGATGAGGGAGCATTGTGCGGCGTCGGGGCACGCGAGCCGGACCATCTGCAGGGTGGTGCCTTTGCGGAGCGGAACGACGCGGGCGCTCGGGCGTGAACTGGCAGCTTTCTTGGTCATGACATGTCCTTTCTTCAGGTTCCCGAAGCTCGGACCGGCCCCGTGCCGGCCCTCCCTCGGGCGCGGTCTGACAAGAACCGGCGGAATGACGGGCGTTTCAGGGTCCGGGCGGACCGAGGCGAGCATGGAAGGTTTGCGGCCCAGCAGGGCTTCTTCAGCCCTCGCGCGGGACGCGGGCCTGCCATGTCGAGACCGGTTCGATCCGGCCGCCCCGCGGCGCGGAACGCGGCCTTGAAGCGACCGGCCGCCGGTTCAGGACCGCCTACAGCCCGAGGGAGGACCGGCACGGGCCTCGATATCGACATGGGAGCCGAAGGACAGGCGGTCATGACCATCTGCCAATTCGTGGGTCGCGATCATGCCAGATTGCTGCCGCGACCAACATTGCCACGAATGGTCGCTCGTGTGCTTGTCGCATCCGGCATCATCGGCAGCGTTGGCCATGTCCGCCGAACAGCGGTGGCACGGCTAACACCTGCTCGCTCGAGTCGGCGGCTTCAGCGTGCCGGTCGAGGAACCTGGCGATCGCCTGCTCCTGCCGCGCGAGCTTGCGCGACAGGGCGTCGAGTTCCGGCTGGCGCTCAGCGGTTAGAGCTGCGAGCTGGGACCGATAGCGCTCGAGGAACGCGCCAGAATCGGGCGCCTTGCCCCGACGATAGTGTGTCCGGCGTGGAAGCAGGCCGGGGATCAGCGCGGTCATGCAGTGTGTGATCTGCCGGTCGACCATGTCCAGTTAACGCTGCGTTTGTCGGCACACCTCCTCCATGCGGGAGAGCTGGCGGCGCAGCTCGGGCGCGAGGGTCATGGCGACCCCCTCCCCCGCCAGCCGACGAAACGAGACGGTCCGGCATAGACGGCATGCCGGTCCGGATCGATGACGAAGCCGAAGCGGCCGATATCGTACTCGTCGGCAGGGACGAGAAAGCGACGCTCCTCGGTGCCGGTGCCGCGTTTACCGCCGGGCGTGGCGACGCACTCGATGAACCCTTTCTGCTCCTCCGAGGTGATCGCTGAAACGACGATCCAGTCAGCGGCGTGCTCGGCCTCGAACGCACGCTGGTCCTTCTTGCGGGACTCGCCCGGGGCGAGGATGGTGCCGAAGATAGCTTCCCACGCGTTGGGCCAGGAATCCTTGATGGTCTGCTCGGCGTAGCGGCGCTCGAGCGCGGTGAAGAGGTTCGGGAAGGTGATGGCAACGATCGCCCAGCACTCGTCCTCTTCGTACCATCCGCCAGCGGCGCGGAGCATTGAATGGACCTTGCGGTTGCGCTCGGCCGAGAGCTTGAAGCCACCGTGACCAGCGGTCGAGTATGAGGTGACGCCTTCGGCATAAACCGTGCCGCCCTGCGACGGCCCCCAGGGCGTGTGTGCGCCACCGGGACTGTCGCGGCGGCCGAGTGCCCGCTTTTCCAGGTAGTGCTGGGCCTGCTCGAGCACTTTCGCCCGAAAGGCGTTCTCGTCGGCGAGGTCACCGGCATGGCCGTAGAAGTCCGAGCGGTTCCATTCCGCCATCGGCCGGGCGATTCGCCAGCCGCTGGCGAGATAGTGTCTCCCGTCGCGGCCGGGCGCCATGGCATAGGCGTTCTGACCGACAAGGGCGACCGGCATGCCGTCGGCGCTATACCCGAACGAAGCCCCGAACGCATCCGGGGCTTCGGGTGAATCCGAGGGTTGACGTGCCTGGCTCATGCCGCCGCCCTCCCCTCGACGGCATCGGCGGCGGCCTCATCGGCCGTGACCTCCTCGAACACAGCGTTCGGATAGCCGTGCTGCGACAACCATTGCTCGGCGGCGCCGCGATGCGGCGCGAGATGAACCAGCTCGGCATAGTCGCCGGACCGATCAAAGACCCGCATCGAACCGACAGACGGGCGCTCGATGATGGTGAAGTGCAGGCTGGAGCCCACCGAGAACGTCCGGTGGACGCGAATGGCGATGACGCCGCCGGCACCGTAGTCGGCTTCGTGAAGGGTGAAGCTCGCGTATGGGTCGAGCGTGCCGATGTCGCGGCCGCCCTGTTTGCGGATGAGCCGTCCCTGGCTGTTGCTGTTCTTCCAGGCGTCGAGTTTCCTGCGGTGCCTCTCCGGCGGCCGCGGCGTTCCGTCGGACCAGGCGACGATGGCGCCGATGGGTGCGTGTTCGAAGATCGTGTGTGCGGACATGTTGTGCTCCTGTTGGGGAAGGTGGAAACGAAACCGCCGCCGGGCGAACCCGGCGGCGGAAGAGCGATCGAAAGGGAGGAGAGGTTTACTCGGCGGCCTCGCGGTAGCCCTCCTCGAAGTCGTCGTCCTTGAGCGCCTGGTCCTCGCCGGCGACGCCCTCCGCGTCAGTGTCGTCGTCCTCGGCGTCAGTGACGGCGCTCTTGGCAAGCCACTCGGCGAGGCCGGCCCCGTCCGCCGCGAACAGGGCAGCGGGATGGACGAAGTGGCCCTCCCTGAAGTGCTCGACGAGGGCGGCGCGGGTGTCCTTCACCCGCGCCCGCGGCAGCACCGGCGTATCGGCGCACGATGCCTCGAGTGCCGGCCGCGACAGGCAGGAGAGGAAATCCTCAGTGCCCATATTGGCGAGGAAGCCGTCGGCGCCGATGGCAGAGCCGGCAACGATCGCCACGATGCCCGACTTGCTGATGTTCTCCCGGCACGAGAGAACATCGACCAGCACGCCGCGCGCCGCGATGCGCAGCGTATCGGTGTCGAACGCGAACTTACCCTCGGCATCGAACAGGGTCGCAGCGTGACGGGGGAACCGGCGGCCGAACCCGTGGTCACCGCCTGCCCCGGAATCGACGCGCACGTTCTGGCCGGCGAAGGCGAGCACGAGCAGCGCCATCAGTGTGTCGTCCTCGATCGGGGCGCGCGACAGCGCCTCATGCAGGGCATCGGTGCGCAGGTCGCCGATCATCTCGATGCCCTTGCGGGTGACGTCCGGACGGGGCTTGGAGACGACGATCGCCTCTTCCGCGCCGCCGGCGTCTTCCGCACCCTTGCCCTTGGGCTTCCTGGCCTCGGGCATGCGGAAGTGGATCGTCTTCACCTTGCCCTCGCGGTCAAGATACATCGCGGTGTGGTCCGACTTCTTGGGCGTGCCATAGACCCGCTCCGCCTTGGGCGGCAGCTTCACCTCGCCCCAATTGTTAGGCTCGGTAATGACGCCCTTTTTCGGAAGATTCTGCGTCATCCATTCCTGCTGCGCGCCGAGGAAGGCGTCGACATCGGTGGTGTAGCGGCTGTCCTGGTCGGCCGGCGCGAACAGGTCCTCGACCCAGGCGATGCCATAGGCCTCTCGCAGATCGTCGCCGAAGCTGGCGTCACGCGCATACATGCGGGTCTTGGCCAGGCCGTTGGCGACGGCCCACCACGAGACCTGGGGATCGCCCTTGGTCGGCTTGTGCGCCTTCCAGACCTCCTTCTGCTCCTCGAGCGAGGCGGCCGCGATCGTGCGGAGCTGGCGCTCGTCGGGCATGTCGCCCTTGGCCATATGATCCAGCATCGCCGGCAGCACATTGGCGAGCAGCCTCAGCTTCTTGATCTGGCGCACCGACTGCGCGAGCGCGATGCCAATCGCCTCCTCGGTCCAGCCGAGCGCCACGAGACGCTCGATGGCCCGCCACTGGTCGACGGGGTTGAGCTGCTCATGCGCGATCGTCGTGACCAGCGAACGCATGGCGCCGCCATCCTCGGCGCGGGGAACGACGAGAACGGCGACTTCCTCGAGGCCGGCGGCAATCGCCTGCTTGATGCGACGGTGGCCCTCGTCGATGACGAAGCCGTTGCCGCCATCGCCCTCAGTGGCGACGATGGGCGGCTGCACGATGCCAACAGCCTTGATCGTCGCCAGCAGCAGGGCGTCGGCCTGCGGGCTGGACTTGGAACGGCGCGCCTTGTCGGGATTGTCCTTGAGCGAGCGCGGATCAACGAATTTCAGTTCCATGGGAATACTCCTTGGAGGGTTGCGGACGCGGCCTTTTCGCCGGTCCTTTCTCGTCTTCTTTCCGAAGACATCCCCCGGCCCGCAGAGCGGGCGGGCCGGTGCAATTGCGCCCGAGCATTCCTGCCCGGCGAGCCAAGCGGGGCTTCCAGCCCTGCGCAGGATGACGGGCCGGGACTGCGACGGGAGCGATTGAGCGTCAGCGTCGGCGGAACGCGCGATCTGCGAGGAGCCCTCTCTTCCTCCCTCCGCTCCCCGGTCTTTCCTCTCCCTGGAATGACACTCCATGGAAGCGACGGCGCCAACGCACGCCGCCTCACGCTGCGCGGGCCTCGTCCTTCCTATTTCCCTCGACGTCCTGGGCGAGTGATTTCTCGATGTCGCCAAGCTGTCGGCGTTTTTCGGCCAGCTCACCCGAGAATGCGAAAGTGCCACCCTCACGCGAGCGATAGGCTGCCAGACGTCGCTCGGCCTCGGCGAGGCGATGGCGATAACGCTCCTGCTCGTCCTCAAGGCTGGCGAGGACGTGCTCCAAGCGGGCGATCGCACCGAGGGGTGTCGTCGTCACGGGGAGCTCGATTTCCGTCTCGGCCCCGGTGCGCATCAGCACGGTGGCGTACCGATAGCCATCCTGGCCGAAACGCTCGCCGGAGCATTCGAGCTCGAAGCCGCCGATCGTCGCGATCACGGCGTCGCCGGCGTGCTGGAGCTGGACCAACGTCAGAATCTCCTTCATCAGCGCGCGCCCGGCGAGCTTTCGGTCGGCGAAGGTCGCGTCGCCCACCACCATCCGGAAGGCCTCGCCCGCGGTCGGAACCAGACGCTCAAGATCCTCGGCGATCTCGCCGATGCGACGTGTCGAATATTCGATGTCGCGTTCGGCGTCGCGGATCTGTCGGCGGATGGCGAACTGATCGTCCTGATGGCCCGAGCGCAGTCTTTCGAGCCGGGCGATATCGGCTTCGAGGCCGGCTTTCTGCATGAGGCGCGGATCGCCCGATGCAATGGCCTTGGCCATGGCGAACTGGTTCGCCTGCCCCTCACCGAGATCCTCGAGCCGGCGGATGGAGATATCGCCCGAAAGGGCTGCCGCGATGAACCGGGCCTTCCGCTCATTGTTCTGCCACATCTGCGCATCCATCGACCCTTCCGTGGCATAGGCGAAGATGTCGACGACGTCGTGCTGGTTGCCCTGTCGCAGGATACGGCCCTCGCGCTGCTCGATCTGCGAGGGCAGCCACGGCACGTCGAGATGGTGAAGAGCCTTGAGGCGCAGCTGCGCATTGACGCCGGTGCCCATCGTATCGGAGGAGCCGATGAGGAAGCGGACCTTGCCGGCGCGGACATCGCCGAACAGCCGCTGCTTGGCCTCCGACTTCTTGAAATCCTGCATGAAGGCGATCTCGGAGGCTGGGACGCCGAGACGCACGAGCTCATCCCGAATCCAGCGATAGGCCGAGAAGCCCCGGGTCTTCTCGACGCTGAGTGTGCCGAGATCGGAGAAGATCATCTGGGCGGCGCCGGTCTGCTCGAACGGCTTGCCGTCCGGACGGACATAGGCAACGTCCGCCGTCTCCTGCCAGATGCGAAAGGCACTGCCGACGAGGTCGTTGAGCTTGTTGTCGAGCTCATTGTCATTGTCGGCATCGACCAGGCGTAGGTCGATCGCGGCATGGCGCCCGTCGGTGATGACCGAGAGCAGGATATCGTCGCCGGGTTCGGACGGCCGGTCGCGTTGTTCGATCGCCTTGATGCGAGCATCGAGCAGGAGCTGGTAGCGCTTGAAGGCCGACGAGGGCTTGGAGGTCCTGATCTGCCGTGAGCCGGTCGAGAGCGCCGGCACCTTCACATATTCGCGCAGGTCCGCCGGCATCACCACATCCGCGAAGGAGCGGAACATGGCAATGAGCTCGGGGACGTTGACGAAGGTGGCGAAACGCGTCACCGGCTTGTATTTGCCGTTGGGCTGCAATTCGAGCTCGGTGGTCACGTCGCCGAAGGTCGACGCCCAGGCGTCGAATTCGTGCAGGCCGCGCTCGAACAACGCTGCATAGCCGAGATAGCGCTGCACCGAGAACATCTCCCCCAGCGTATTGGTAATCGGCGTGCCCGACGCGAGTACAAGCGCCCGTCCGGGGTTCTTCGTCTCGACAAAGCGCGACTTCACATAGAGGTCCCAGGCGCGCTGCGAGCCGTTCGGGTCGACACCCTTGAGTGTCGACATGTTGGTGGCGAAGCTGAGCTTCCTGAACTCCTGCGCTTCATCGACGATGATCTGGTCGATGCCGATTTCGGAGATGGTCAGCAGGTCGTCCTTGCGGGTGGCGAGCGCCTCCAGCCGCTCCTTGAGGCCCTCCTTCAGGCGCTCGAGACGCTTGCGCGACACGCGATCGCCGCTCTCGACCTTGGTCAGCAGCGTCTCGTAGAGCTCGAGCTCGTCCTGAATCATCTGCTGCTCGAACGCGGACGGCACGCCGATGAAGCGGAACGCCGAATGGGTGATGATGATCGCGTCCCAGGTCGCGGTCGCCGCCCGCGACAGGAAGCGGTGCCGCTTGTCCTTGGTGAAGTTGGTCTCGTCGGCGACCAGTATGCGTGCGGTCGGATAGAGCGCGAGGAATTCGCGCGCCGCCTGCGCAAGACAGTGGCCCGGCACGACCAGCATGGCCTTGGCGATGAGCCCGAGGCGGCGCTGCTCCATGATGGCGGCCGCCATGGTCATGGTTTTGCCGGCGCCAACGGCATGGGCGAGGTAGGTCGCGCCGGCAGAGATGATGCGCCAGATGCCGCGCTTCTGGTGCCCATAAAGAGAAAAGGCGCCAGAGGCGCCCGGGAGTTGGAGATGGTCGCCGTTGAAACTTCGCGGCGCGATATTGTTGAAACGGTCATTATAGACCCGCGCCAGCCGGTCGGTCCGGTCGGGATCGGACCAGATCCAGCTCTGGAATGCCGTCTTGATCTTGGTCAGCTTCTCCTTGGCCGCCTCCGTATCGACGACATTGAGCACGCGCTTCTCGCTGTCGCCCTCCTTGATGATGTCGAAGATCTGCGGCACGCGGCTGTTGAGCGCATCGGCGATGAGCTCGCCCGCATGACGGCGCTCGGTGCCCCACTCAGAGGTGCCGGCGGCCATCCAGCCGAGCTGCCGGGCGTCAACAGTCCATGAGGCCAGTTCGGGCATGTGGTGGATGCGGATCTCGGCACCCATTGTATCCTTGACGAAGGCGACAACGTCGGCGGCCGGAATCCATGGCGCGCCGAGACGCGCGGTGATGTCAGATGGACCGAGGTCGGCCGGCTGTACCGTGACCATGGCCCGGACATTGCGCTCGAAGGCCGGATCGAGCGCGGCGGCCGCTTCGGCGGCTTTGAGCTTGTCGCGGACCTTGCCGGAGAGATAGGCGTCATCCGTCTGCCATGACCCGCTTTCCGGATCGCGGAAAATGGAGTCGCCCAGGTCCGCAATCACCGTCTCGGCATCGACATGCAGCAATTCTGCAATGTGATCGATGTCAACATGGCCACGCTCGTCGAGCACGATGGCGAGGGCATCGGTCGGCGAATTGATGATTGGCGCCGACGGCGGCGCGATGACCCGCTCGGAGAAGATCTGGCCGGGCCGAGCCGTGTCGGTATCGAGGTCATAGTCCTCGATGGAAGCGACCAGCCAGCAATCGGGATCGTCAAGGAACGGCTGCAGGTTCGGCCGGCGATGCGTCTCACGCACCTCCCCGGTCTCCGGGTCTTCCGTGGTGGAGACGACCGTGGTGTTGACCGGACCGAAGGCCCGGACGAAGTTCGACCAGGCAATGCGCAGCTTGACCTGCGCCGGCCTCCAGGGCCGGTCGAGCTCCTGGGCCTTGAGGACTTCGCGCAACGCATCGCGGATGGGGATGAGCTTGCGGATGATGCGGGCGTGCTTGTCGGGCACGCCTTCAGCGCCGCGTCGCTTTCGCACCGTGATGGTCACGGGCGCGCCGTCGACCATCTGCATCAGCGCCGTGTTCGGCGCGATGAAATAGCTACCCTCGCGGATCGACGAAGCGTCGGGAAGAGTCTCCCCTTCCCCATCGTTGCCGGCGCTGGGATCGATGACCTCGGGCGTGCCGTCGTAGATGGCTTCCGGGAGAAGACAGATCGCATCGGCAAGCGCTTGGTCGAGATCGACGCCGTCGACCGGCAGGCACGTGTAGGCCTCGCCGAAAGGTCCGGAGGCCGTGGCATGCGTGCCGAGCACGAAACCGGGATGACGCGCTAGCCAGCGGTTCACCCGGATTGCACCCACATCACCATCGGCGGGACGGACCTGTTCGAGATCGAGCCAGGTGACGTCGCCCTCGGCCTCTCCCGGCTGGCGCTTTCGGAAGAAGAGGATATCGACCACCACGTCGGTGCCGGCTTCGGCGCGGAAGCTGCCTTCTGGAAGGCGGATTGCCGCGACGAGATCGGCCGATTTTGCGATGTGCTCGCGGGCCGAGCTGTCGGCCTTGTCCATTGTCCCCGCGCTCGTGACGAATGCCCCGAATCCGCCCGGCTTCAGGAGATCGACGGACCGCGCGATGAAATAGTCATGCAGGCGCAGCCCCATGGATCGATAGGCGCGGTCCGAGCGGACGGTGCGATTGGAAAAGGGCGGATTGCCGATGGCGAGGTCGAACACTGCCGGCAGATCGGCACGGGCAAAGTCGGCGTTGACGATGCGCCCCCGCGGCTGCAGCAGCCGGGAAATGCGGGCGGTGACCGGATCCAGCTCGACACCGGTGAGATGCACCTGGTCGCGAAGTCCCGCCGGCATCAGCGCCGGGAACAGCCCGCTGCCGATGCCGGGTTCGAGCACCCTGCCCCCGCGCCAGCCGAGACGCTGCAGCCCGGCCCAGATCGCCCGGACGATGAACTCGGGCGTGAAATGCGCATATTGCGTGCAGCGCGCGAGCGACGCGTAGTCCTGGTCCGAGACCGCCTCCTCGAGTGCGACACCGATCTCATCCCAACCGGCGCGGAAACCGTCCTCGCCGGGACGCCGGAACACGCCATTGGCGAGGTCCGAGGCCCCGAAGCCAGTGAACCGCATGAGCCGCGCCTGTTCCTCCGGAGTCGCCGGACGATCCTCGGCCTCGATTTCGGCGGCGAGCCGGATAGCCGCCAAGTTGTCGCTTGCGCGCTGCTTCCAGCCTTTGGCAAGACCGCGATCGCCTTCGAGAATGAAGTTCTCGCCTCGCGCGACTGGCTCGCCCGCGCGGTCGGGTCGAGGAGCCGGCTGCGGGCTGAGCGGCGATTTCCGAGCCTCCGGCGCCGAGGGCGGCCGGTCGTCTTCGAGGTCGTTCATGTCGAAGTCGCTGCCGAAGGCCGTGACCCCGAGACCGAGGCCGGACGAAAGGGCGGTGTTGTTGAACAGGTCGAGCGTGAAGGGATCGTCGTTGGACATTGTGATGTCTCCTTGAGGGATGGCGCGCACGAACGCCGGCCGAGCAGTCGGCCGGGGATCTACGGCGTAGGGTTCGGGAAAGGTCAGCGGGTGATCAGCGAGAGCGCGATTTCGGTCTCGGTGAGCTCAACGTTGAGATGCGTCGCACCGAAATTGCGGTCGAAGAGCGGGATCAGCCGCTCGGCCTCGATGAACTCGATGCCGTCATCGCCGCCGAAGTGGCGGCGCTTGTAGTCCCACCAGTCGGGATTGCCGACCGGATGGCATTGCTCGGAATAGATGACGAGCGGACGTTCGCCCTCGGCGAGCTTGCCGTTGGACATGATGTAGACGCCCTCGTCGCCGACGAGCCAGATTCCGGGCTTCTCGCCCTCACCGGGCCGAGTGCCGTAATAGGGATTGCGGAACCCGCCATTGAGGGCGGCATCGGAAATCCCGCGGTCGACGACTTTGCGCACCGCAAGAATGGGAAAGGTGAACATTGCCCCCACCTCAAGCCGCCGCTTTGACGGGAAGGTGCCGCAGATGCACTGGCAGCTTGGCCGCGATCTCCTCGTCGGTCAGATCATCGAGCAGCTTGAGCTCGGTCCGTCCCTGGCCATAGACGAGAACGGTGCGGTTGCCGCGGTGCTGGGCTAAGAAGCGTTCGCCGGCATAGCCGCGATATTCGTCATGGGTGGCGCTCCAGATATGCTCCAGGCGCTCCTCCTGCGTCATCGCCTTCACCGGCCAGGACTCGCGCTCGACGATAGCGTCGCGCATCTCGACAGGAGAGCGAGCGACATTCAGGTCGCAATAGGCATGGAAGTACCGGATCCGGCCGTCGATGCGTAACGTATAGAAGATGCTGGTGATCGAGTCGGTGAGGAACTCACGCATGGCGAACATCTCACCCCGCATCCAGAGCGGCGGCAGGATTTCGAGCATGTAGTCGTGGTCGGCTCGGGCGATCTCGAACCACTCGCCTACGAACAACGCGCTGTCGTCGCTCTGCCAGCGATCGGGGCGCTGGGCATGACGGTCAAACAGGCGGAACATCTGCCGGCGATCGGCGACGCCCTGGTAGATCTTGCGGGAGGGAGAGACGGGGTTCATAGCGGCTCCTTGGCCAGTTGCGGGGCTGGAGCGCGGTTCATCCTCTTAACGTCACCATCATCTTCAGCCCTTGCGGACCCCTCCCCGCGGCCGCCTCTCCGTCCGGGCGGGTCAAGGGCCGGCGTCAGCCGGGCGAAGCTTCACCCTTGAGGCGACCGGCGGGCATGCGGCAGCCGGAATTGATTTTCTTCTCGCCTCTTCATTTCGCTCCCCAATTGGTCGCACGCAGCGGCTCTCATGCACGGACGCGACCAACAGCCGTCATTGCACTCATGTTGCTTGGCACAACCACGGCCATGGCCGTCGAGCTGGATTCTCCCGACAGGGTCGATCCACTCTTTGACTGCTCGACGCCCGTGCTCGATGCGGACACGCCGGAAATAGCAAAACTGCTCCGGGTTCAGTACAGGGGCGACGCTCTCGTCAGAGAGTTGCGCCAAACCTATGCGTCCCGACTCGCCGGCCTGTTCTGGGATCAGCAGGAAGGCGCCGACAGCAGGCTGGTCCTGCGCTTGACCCGCGACGATCCTGTCGAAACGCGCAAGCTCTCGATCTGCGGCGAGCCGCTGACGGTCGCGTTTATTGCCGGCCAGATGCACACAAGCGAGGAGCTTCAAAAGCTTCACGCGGACAACCTCGAATGGTTCCGCGGCAGGTTCCCTGGGCTACAGGGGACCTATGCGGATGAACGCACGGGCGAGATCGTACTGGATATCTACATTCCGGGAGCCGAGGCACGGACGTCGAGGCACTGCGGCAGCATGCCGAGTCCCGGCTGGGCGCTCCGCTGCGGGTCCACATGACGACGGCAAAACCGATGTTGAACCCCAGGAATGCTCCCCGGTAGTGGTTGTCAGCATTGCTGCGCGGTTCTTGGTTTCAGCATCGCGTTCCAGTCCTCGGCCGCCGGCTTCAACCGCTCGAACTCGCAAGAGAGCTCGAAGGCAAGCTCGCGCAGGCGAGCGACGAAGACCTCGCCCTGAGGATTGGCATCGGTGGCCGCGACAAGCCGTGCCTCCGGCCGCTCTGCCACCAGGCGAATGGCCACGTCAGTCGCTGGCGACCAGCCGCCGCCGGTGCTGACATAAAGCGTGTCTGGTCTGCTTGCCTCGATCGCAGCGAGGCTCATGGCGTCGATGGCGGCTTCGGTCACGCAGACGCGGCCGGCGTCTGCCGGGCCGAGCCGGAACAGCACCTTGCTGCCGCCCGTCGCAAAGCCGCGCCATTCCGGGCCGCGTTCCTCCCAACCGGTGACGATGCCGGCCGCATCGGTATGTGCCGCCCACATGCTGCCATGCGGGCCTTCGCGCAGGTCGTTCCGAGTGATCGCGGTGCGGATCACCGGTTCAGGAATATACCGTTCGTCGCGCAGGTAGCGCCAGGTCGCCGATCCGCGCCATGGCTTGCGACGGGCTCGCCAGCGTTCGGGAATGGAAAGATCCGGTTCGCGTTCCCGGGGCTGCCGCGTCCAAGCGGGCTCCGAGGGCACGAAGCCGACCAAGGACGCGACCTGAACGAATGCTTCCAGGAAATCGCAGCCGTCCAGATGCTGGACCAGCGAATAGACATCGCCCTTGGCGTCCGAAAGCGGATCGAACCAGCCCTTGCCGCCATGGATGACGATGATGATCGCGTCCCCGCGGCGATATTTCATCGCCCTGCGCGTGCTCTCCTTTAGATCGAGCGCAAACCCGCAATGCTCGAGTACAGCGCCGCAGGGCACTTTTTCTTTCAGCTCTTCCAGTTCTGCTTTTTCCATATTCGCCTGCACGTGCCCTGACGCGCTCCTTCCTATCCGATTCCCGCCCCAAGCTTATGGGGCATGAACCGGATGCCGCGAAGAGCAAGGCGGGCAAGGGCGCGGCCGGCAACCCGCCGATACTGCCGGGTTGCCGGAACTGCAGGCCGCGGCGCAGCTTCCCTTGCCGGCCGCAGCGCGCAAGCGGCAACACCACCTACCATCAGGTATCGCGGCGCTCTTCCTCGGCCACGATCGCGCGGACCGCGTCAATATCCATCGGTGCCTGCAGCGCGATCCGGCCGACCTCGGCGGCAACCTTGGCCCAGTGATAGAACTCGCCCGCGTCACCTTGCAAACGCGCTCGGGTCGCGCGGCGCTGTGCCTCGTAATTGCGTTGACCGCTTCGGCCAAGATGAGCCTACGGGCATCGGCTTGCCAACGCCGCCGGATCGCCGTCTGTGTTCGACCCATCGCCGGATCGCGGTAAACATGGACCCCTCCCTCTTCGCACGACAGCCCCACTGCGCGTCAGGGATGGCTGCCCGAACGGGTGAAGACCCCTTTGGGGGTTCAGCTCCGCCAACAGCCCGGCCCGCAGGGCGACGCCAATCACGAAGTTCGGGTTTTTGGTTCAAAATGCGAGCGCCGCCTGTGCATATGCTTCGCGCGGCTGCGAAACCACGAACGTGCCGGCAGGCAACGGCCGAAGCAGCTCTTCTTCCAAGCAGGTCCGGTCGAGCCAAGCCATCCGCTGATCGCGCCGCAGCACCGCCATCTGCCGGTCGTGGAAGGGCGCCACGTCGTCGTTCGCCTCGATCGTCAGGATGGCATAAGCCTCAGGCCAGTCCCGTGTCTCCGGGCGCCAGACTCCAGCGAAATAGAACCAGTCACCATCGGCGAGCGAGAAGCTAAAGGCCTTGCCCCTGCTCCGGTGCCGGAACTCGGATGCCGGAACGAGGCAGCGGTGACTGGGAAACGTCCTGCCCTCAGCGCGCACAACTGTGAAGGGCCTGCCTCCAACTTCGCTGGGCTGAAGGCCCCAAGGCAGCTCTGCCATCTCAACATCGCCGCCGTAGCGCCTTATGATGACGCGGCGTTCGTCGAGCGATGCGTCGGAATCGAAAACCGTCGCGCTCATGGTCACGCGAACATAACGGGAACACGATCGCGGTGCAATGCGATCGGACGGAGGATCGATGTGCAATGACTATCGATTGACGGTGGATGTCGCTTCGATCGTGGAGGACTTCGCCGACCTCAAGATCAAGATCCGCTTCGGCGAAGGCGCGCCGAACATCGAGGCGCGCGAAGACATCAAGATCACGGACATGGCGCCGATCGTTAGGACGATCGAGGGTGTGCTCGGCGAGGCCGACTTGGTGCAGCGCCGCTGGAGCTGGCCCGGACCGAACAAGCGGCCGGTCTATAATTTCCGTTCGGAGGGCCGAGAATTCACCTCCGGTCGCTGCCTGATCGTGGCGGACGGCTTCTACGAATTCACCGATCCGGAAGACCCTAAGAAGAAGCGCAAGGACAAGTGGCTCTTCACAAAGAAGGAGGAGCCGATCTTCTGCATCGCCGGCATCTGGCGTGAAACGCCTGAGGTCGGCGAGGCATTCACCATGCTGACGATGGAGCCTGGGCCCGATATTGCGCCCTATCATGACAGGCAGATTGTTATCCTCGATCGCAGCGTGTGGGCGGACTGGCTCGACCCTTCGGTGTCGGCCAATTCGCTGATCAAGCCCCTTCCACCCGGCACGCTGCAGGTGGAGCAAGTCGGATGAAATGAAGCGAATGGCGACCGATGCCAATCAGGGATGGGGCACGGAACGCACCACCTGCCGGGCCGGCTTGTCCTGCCGCTCCCCTTGATACGAGACCTGACGCAGGAGATTGTCTTCCGTCCAGGTGAGATAGGCGACCTCGACCACCATTTCAGGCCTGACCCAATGTACGCGCGACAGCTCAAGGGGCGAGCCGAACCGGCTCTCACGTGGATGTGTAGGCGCTGTCGATCCGCTTGGAAATCGCGCCCTCGAGGGAAAGCCGGCAGGCGTGCTTGCGGAACGCAGGCCCGTCCCCGATCACGTGATCGCTGAAGCGCAGGCCGGGCATGTCGGTCGAAAACAGGCCTTCCAGTCGCGCCTTGCGGTCGATGAGCGGCAGCTTCGCAATGCTTTCTCCGTTCAGGAACAGAAGATCGAAAGCAAAGAAGACAAGATCGCCCGTGCGGCCCTCGTCCATAGCGGCCTGCAGGCGGCTGAATGAGGTGACGCCGTCTGCCCGAACGGCGCACAGCTCCCCGTCGACATATGCCTCTTTCACCGGGAGCGCGCAGAGGGCCGCTATCGTCGCTCGATAGCGATGCGACCAATCGAGGCCGGTGCGGGTGAGCAAGCGGATGTCGCTGCCGTCGATCCGCGCGTGCATGCGGTATCCGTCGTACTTGATTTCGTGAAGCCAATCGGGGCCGTCGGGCGCTTCGTCGACCAGGCGCGTCAGCTGAGGCGATCCATTTCGGCGGATGCGTTTTATTCGGCTTTGTGGGATTCACCGTCTTCCGCGCCAATTGAGATAAAGCGTCGCCCTGCGGGCCAGACTACCACATGATGACGGTATAGAACGTCGGGAATGTTGCGACCTTTCTCGCGTAAATGGGCAACGGCGCGTCGAGCGCTGATCTAGTGGATTGATCGGGACAAAAGAGTCCGTGTTGGGATTCCGCGCGGCGCGGCGTCGTGCGAATCGAAACGGCGTCCGCGCGGCAGCATCGCCCGGACGCCGCTGCAACTGCGCGAGCGGTGCTCCTGGCGTTAGGCGCGTCTATGCAGGGTGCGCCGTCGATTGCGCCGGAACACCTTCGCTGTGCCTGCAATCAGGGAACTGATTGCATCCGTGAAACACCGTCCCGTTCCTGTTGCGCTTCTCGACCATTTGGCCCACCAGACAAACGGGGCATTGACGCAAGGCAGCGCCTTCGATCGTCTCGTAGCGCACCTCATCCCCGGCTATCTCGCAAAGTTCCCGGATATAGCGGGACGGCTGGCGGCTGTTGGTGATGAGGTATACGCCCCGGCTGGCGCGCGTGAGCGCGACGTAGAACAGGCGTCGTTCTTCAGCATAGACGAAGGTTTCAGGCTGGGGAATGACCAGGTTGAGCAGTTCATCGTCCTCGATGCGGCTCGGCACGCCATAATCGCCTTCACTCACATCAAGCAGAACCGTCTAGTCCGCCTCAAGCCCTTTGGCCCGGTGAAAGGATTGGCCCGAAACCTCGATATTGGCGAAGGAGGGTGGGATCCCGCCGAACGGATCTAGCAGATTGTACCGCCATAGAACCAGCACTTTGAGTTTGGCGTCTGGTTCGCTGCGCCACTGCTCGGCGATGCTCCCCAGGGCGATGTCGAGCCGTTCGAGAAGACGATGGCAAGCCTGGGCGAATTCGGGCCTGCCGCGTTCGTCATCAATGGGAATAACCCGAATCGACCGCGGAATGGCAGGCCGTGTCGAACGAACCGATTTCGTGATCTGTTCGGGATTACGCTGGACAAATGTCGCGGCCGTCTCCGCAATGAGCTGATTGCAGCGATAGGTCTGTTCCAGGCGTCCCTGCCAGCTTGCCCCGAAATTGGCCTCGAACTGCGTGAAGATCGTGATGTCCGATCCGGCAAAGCGATAGATCGACTGCCAGTCGTCTCCGACTGCGAACACTTTGCTGAACGCCTTCTGCTGCTTAAGCGCCTTGATGAGGTTGGCGCGCGGCTCGGAAATGTCCTGAAACTCGTCGACGAGGATCAGGGAATAGGGACTCTGATATTGCCCGGTCTCGACCAGCCGGACCGCGTCGGCGATCATTGAATCGAAGTCGATCCGCCGGGATTCTACGAGTTTTTGCGAATAGCCCTTCGTGATCATCCACACGACCCGCGCATAGAGCTTCGCGCGCTGCTTGTCGTGCAGGGTCTTGGCGCGCTCGAGCAGCATATCGAGCGTCAGATGGCTGGCGCGAATATGCTTGATGCAGGTGGATATGAGCTTGTGATAGTGCTTGATGACCACAGGCTCGATCGCCTCGGTGATCTCGGCATAGCTCTTGCACTCGAACGGAACCGCGCGCCGCGCCAGTTCTGCCTCGAGTGTGCTGAGCAGGGTCTCGTCGCTGGCCTGGGCTGAAGTCGTCTCGAAGAAATCGATCTCTTTGCGGCGATAGGCCTGACGTTTGCTCTCGGCGTGCTGGACATAATCCGCAAACGGTGAGGTCCCATCGGCGTTGAGCGCGAAATGCTCATGCACCGTGTCAGTCAGCGGATAGTAGAAATCGGGATGCAGATGGCGAACCGTGCCGTCATCCTCCTCAACCGCAAGCTGCCGCTCGTATTCGAATGCGACGGAATGCAGCCACAGCCAGTTGACGATCTTCTGCTCCTGCAGCGATTTGACGATCACTCCGGCAAGCGAGCCGATCGTGGCTTCGCCCTTTCTGAGCCGATCCGAGACATAGCGACGGTAGTCAGCCTCGGTGTCGAAAACCTCGGCCGGGATGTCCGCCTTGGGATGCACCACGAGCAGGTCGCACCACAATCGCGCGAATTCCGGATCGGTCTCGACAAGGCTCTGGATGATCTCTTCGATGACCCTGGCTTCGCCGGCGGGATGATCCACCCAGTTGGCAAGCTGGGGCGGACGTCCTTCGACCTCCTTAATGATGCCCCGTCCAAGCGCGTGAAACGTCGTGACGCGACACTCCAGGGCGCTTTCCTCGACCTGTAGCTGTCGTGCGATCCTGGTCCTGAGTTCATCTGCTGCACTCTTATTGAAGGCCAGAAGCAGGATCTCATCGGACCGGTAGAGCTGCCTTTCCAGGACATAGGCCACCTTGCCGACCATGGTCGCGGATTTGCCGGACCCGGCCGAGGCGACGAGCAGATTATTGTCCTCCAATCGGATACACGCCTCGCGTTGCTGATCGGAAAAGGAGCGCCCGTCCAGATCGTCGAAAAATGGCTCGAATTTGCGCAGCTCCGCGGCAACGAACGCTTCATTGTAGGCGTGGCGGACGCCCGGGTCGGTCAGCATGGCGAACGAAGCCGGCAGGGACGTTTTGAGCCCGGCCGGCATCAATTGTGGATCCAGAAGCGGGTGAGAAAGTGCGGCAGCGGCGCTGCCGGGCACGCTGGCGATGGCCCGCCCGAGATCGGCCTGCGCGAGATACTGTCTGTTGTCTTCGGTGATCTCCCGAAGCCTGGCATCGACATCGAGCAAATGATCCGTCTCTGTGCCGATGAGGTCGAAGAGATGGGTGTTGATGAACGCATGAAGGTCTGCGGCCAGTTGCTCGGACGCGTCCCCCGACAGACTCGACAGATTGTCCGTTCTGCCGCGTGCGCGGATCTCGACGGTATGCCACAGCAGCGCCTTGCTGGTCGAAACCGACACGATATCGAGGCAGCTGAGATCAACATCGCGACCCTGGCTCAGCCGAATGCGCCCGGACAGCTTGGGGTCCAGGGTCAGCTTCCATTTTCCGGAAGGAAACATCCGCGCAAGGAAACCAGGGCGGTATGCGCGCGCGGCCAGATAGCAATTTACTCAGTGCCACACTCGATATGTCCAATAAATCAAGGCTCCCAAGGAGCTGACTATCATCAACATATTGAGATGTTCCAAATCATCGCGGGCAACAGCAATGAAAGTTCGCGGAGCCGCTGTCGCGGCCACAGTTCTGTCCCGGGATCTCGGGTCATCCTAGTGGTGAGCCCATCCGTCCAACCCGGGGGGCGGTTAGCAGGACACCCCGCAGTCGCCGATCTGGCTTTGGCTTCGTCGCGATCCGCATTTCAGGAAGAATACAGGTAATAAATTCTGCGAAACAATAGCTTGCAATTTCAAACGGGCTGGCTGAGATGGCGGATCCCCAGATCATAGGAGCCTCAGTGTTCGGATTCTTCGAAAAGCAGCCGTTCAGCAGTTTGCGTGTCATGGGCCATGACGTAAACGTTGTCTCCATAACCCGTGACGCAGAGGTGCTCTACACCGGTGACATCGTAAAGACGTATGCAAAGGACCGTTTGGAAGGTCAGATACTTGAAATTTCCTTCGGCACCCGATCCGGTAATCCATATTTTGTCTACTACCTCTGTTCGGATTACTACTTCGCCGTAGCGTTGCCATCTGAGGCCGCGTCCTTCGGTGGACCGCAGAAAACTGAGGAATTCCGTTCAGCCGTTTCGCAGCAAATTGCTCTCTTCCTCGTCCAGTATCTTCAAAATGCTCTGCAGATCGATGCCCGTGCCGACATTACGTCATTTAGCCACAACGGTGCTAACACCAACGTCCTCGCCTACGTCGCTTCATTGAGCGGCTGGTACCCAATTCAACACAACAATACCGAGGGCGAAGATGCCTCGGAGGAAAAGGTCGCCCAAGTTGATAGCGGCAGTGCGATGATCGCTGATGTTATTGCGGTCGATTACCCCTCGCCTGATGGAATAGATTAACGCCTGCCTCAACCGTCGCAAATGTTGCAGAATGTCGGGTTCTCGACGTAAGCGTGGCAAAGCTGACTGACAGCTGCCACCCCAACTGAGATATTCGCGACGCCGAACACCGTTACCATGCCGAGCCGCGGCGGCGTTTTTACCGAAAGTCCCGTGGCTTAGGCAGCTTGATCGGCATAGTCTCCGACTCGGGATAAGACCCCTTATGCCGAACTCGGCATAAGGCATCGACGATGGCGCGCCCCTTCGGCATGCCGCGCGGATCGATGCCCCATCCGCCATAATGGGCCTCGTCACCGCGGCCGTGTGGCAACGGAAACGGCATCTCGCGGTTTCCCACGCTGGCGAGTTCGGCCGAAAGATCGGTCAACTCGTGGGCGACGAGATGCACCACCTCCCCTTCCCGCTGGATGCGGCCGCGCACGCCGAGCATGGCCGACGAGAGAAGCACGCGACGGAATTTCTCAAAGACCTTGACCCAGACGACGACGTTGGCGGCGCCTGTCTCATCTTCCATGGTGAGGAACATCACGCCTTTGGCCGAGCCCGGCCGTTGCCGGACCAGCACCAGGCCCGCGGCCTCGAGCCAACGTTTGTCTCGCGCCTGCATGGCTTCCTGACAGGTCACGATGCGACGCCGGCGAAGATCGGCGCGGAGGAATGAGACGGGGTGGCTGCGTAAAGTCAGCCCGACATGGCCATAATCCTCGACCACCTCGCGGCCGGCCGTCATGGGCCTGAGAGTGATGACAGGCTCGTGAACCTCCGGCACTGTCTTCTGCTCACGAGAGGTAGCGGCCGCAAACAGGGGCAGAGGCTCGTCGCGCAACGCCTTGATCGCCCAGAGCGCATCGCGGCGGGCAAGGTTCAGATCCGGCAGAAAGGCATCTGCCTCGGCGAGCTGGACCAGCGACGACGCCGGCACGCCAGCGCGGCGCCAGAGATCGTCGACCGAGAGGAAACGCTCATCGGCTCGCGCCGCAACGATCGCGGCCGCATCATCATTGGCGAGACCCTTCACCATGCGCAGGCCGAGCCGGACTGCGAAGCGATCTTCGGCATCGGTCGGCTCAAGCGTGCAATCCCAGCGGCTGGCGTTGACGCAGACGGGACGGACCTCGACGCCATGATCGCGAGCGTCGCGCACGATCTGGGCCGGCAGATAAAAGCCCATAGGCTGCGAGTTCAAGAGCGCCGCACAGAAGACATCGGGATGCCAGCATTTCATCCAGCTCGAGGCGTAGGCGATCAAAGCGAAGGAGGCGGCGTGGCTTTCGGGAAAGCCGTAGCTGCCGAAACCTTCGAGTTGGGAGAAGGTCTTTTCGGCAAACTCCTGGGTGTAGCCGTTGGCGATCATGCCGTTGATGAGCTTGTCGCGGAACTTCGAGACGCCGCCGGTGTGCTTGAAGGTGGCCATGGCGCGCCGCAGCTGGTCGGCCTCGCCGGCCGAAAAGCCGGCGCAGATCATGGAGACCTGCATTGCCTGCTCCTGAAACAGCGGCACGCCAAGCGTCTTGCCCAGCACGCGCTCGAGCTCCGGTGTCGGAAACGTCACCTCTTCCGTCCCGTCGCGCCGGCGAAGATAGGGATGGACCATGTCGCCTTGGATCGGCCCTGGACGGACGATAGCGACCTCAATGACCAGGTCGTAGAAGGTGCGCGGCTTCATGCGCGGCAGCATCGACATCTGCGCGCGGGATTCGATCTGGAAGACGCCGAGTGTGTCGGCCTTGCGGATCATCGCATAGGTGCGCGGATCCTCCGACGGTATCGTCGCCAGGTCGAGGGCGATGCCCTTGTGCTCGGACAGGAGATCGAATGACTTCTTCATGCAGGTCAGCATGCCCAGGGCCAGGACATCCACCTTCATGAATTTGAGGGCGTCGATATCGTCCTTGTCCCATTCCACGACCTGGCGATCCTTCATCGCCGCCGGTTCGATCGGCACGAGATCATCTAGTCGGTCGTGGGTCAGGACAAAGCCACCCGGATGCTGCGAGAGGTGGCGCGGCGTGCCGGCAAGTTGCGCCGCGAGATCGAGGGTCAGCCGCAGCCGGCGATCGCCGAGATTAAGGTTGAGCTCGCGGGCGCGCTGCTCATCCACCGCCTCGCCATGGCCCCAGACCTGTGAGGACAGAAGTTTGGTCATGTCCTCAGGCAGGCCAAGCGCCTTGCCGACGTCGCGGACCGCGCCCTTGGTGCGATAACGGATGACGGTGGAGCAAAGTGCTGCGTGGTCGCGCCCGTAGGTTTCATAGACCCACTGCATGACGATCTCGCGCCGTTCATGCTCGAAATCGACATCAATGTCGGGCGGCTCGCGCCGTTCCTGCGAAACGAACCTCTCAAACAGGAGGTTGTTGCGTTCGGGATCGATGGAGGTGATGCCGAGCACATAGCAGACCGCTGAATTGGCGGCCGAGCCGCGGCCCTGGCAAAGAATGTCCTGACTGCGAGCGAAACGAACGATCGAGTTTACGGTGAGAAAGTACGGAGCGTATTTGAGCGTCTCGATCAGCCGCAGCTCGTGTCTCAGGATTTGGGCCACCTTGTCAGGCACGCCCTCGGGATAGCGGCGGGCAGCGCCTTCCCAGGTGAGCTTTTCCAGCGCCTGCTGGGCCGTCAGCCCCGGCATCGTCTTTTCCTCCGGGTACTGGTAGGCGAGCTCGTCCATTGAGAACCGGCAGCGGTCGGCGATCTCGATCGTGCGCGCCAGAGCGTCGGGATAGCGGCTGAAGAGCCGTGCCATCTCGTCGGCTGGTTTTAGATAGCGATCGGCGTGGCGTTCGCGCCGGAAGCCGCCATCGTCGACGGTGACGTTGTGGCGAATACAGGTGACGACATCTTGCATCATGCGGCGGGCCGGCTCATGGAAAAGCACATCGTTGGTGACGACGGTAGGCACACGCATCGCGGCCGACAGGTTAGCCAGCTTGTATAGCCGGAGCTGGTCGTTCGGACGCCTGCGCAAGGTGAGCGCCAGATAGGCGCGATCGTCGAAGGCGTCGCGCAGCCGCCGCAAACGAACGGCACAGAGCTCATCAGCTTCGTCCGGCACCAGGACAGCGATCAGGCCTTCGCCATAGGCGACGACATCATCCCATTCGAGATGGCATTTTGCCTTCCCGGCCCTGCCCTTGCCGAGCGACAGCAGACGGCAGAGGCGCGAATAGGCCGGTCGGTCGGTCGGATAGGCCAGGATCGACATGCCGTCGGCGAGATCGAGACGGCAGCCGACGATCAGCCGGACGCCTGTGGTATTGGCCGCCTCGTGGGCGTGCACGATGCCGGCAAGCGAATTGCGATCGACGACAGCGAGCGCTTCGATGCCGAGCAATGCGGCCTGTGCAAACACTTCCTCGCAGGACGATGCTCCACGCAGGAACGAGAAATGCGAAGTTACCTGCAGCTCCGCATATCGGGTTGAGCCTGTCATCCGAAGATCCCGTGCATGAACCATTTATGCGATCCGGTCGCGTCGTCCTCGCCGTCGCCGGCGCGATAGACCCAGTACCGCTCGCCGTTCTCATCCTCGACCTGGAAATAGTCCCGCACCGCTGCGAGTTCGGCGTCACGCTTCCACCATTCCCCGAAAACCCGTTCAGGGCCGTCCGCACGCTTCACGCGCCGGCGAACGCCGCGCCAGGTGAAGGTCACGGGCGGATGGTCGGGAAGAAGTGCTACCGTCTCGATCGGCTCGGGCCGCGGCAGCAGCCGTGACGGTCGTGGCCAATGGCCGGGCCAGCCCTCGCCGGCATCGGGCGCCATTGGGGCAATGCGTTGAACCGACCGTTCGGGAACGTCGCTCTGCACCGGGGCGAAGCGATAAAGCCGCTCCTCACCGACACGGTTGGCGAGGATGTCGATCACATCCGACACATCGGGTTCGGGCGCCTCGGCGAGCGAGGAAATCATCTGCTTGGCCCTCAGCGGCTCGGCAACGGTCGCGGCAAGCCGCATCAGCTCGATGCCGAACCCTGGATCGATAGTTTCTATTTTATCTGTGAGAAGCCGGGTCAAACGCTTCACATCGCGAACCGGCATTGCCGTACCGATACGGATCGCCTCGACGCGATTGTCGACACGGAAGAACAGAAGATCGAGCCGGCGCGCGCCAAGCCCTCGCGTCTCGAGTGAGGCGCATAGTTCAGCGACCAGCTTGCCGGTATAACGCGCGATTGTTTCTGCCGCTCCGATCGGCTCGGCAAAATTGCGGCGGACCTCGACGATTTCTTCCGGCCGGATCGGCTCGATCGGTTCGCTCACCCGCCCGAACGCCTGGTCGAGGCGGCGGCCGGGTTCCGGTCCAAAACGCAAGGCCAGCGATGCGCGCGGCGTGCCAGCAAGATCCGCGATTGTCTCGAAGCCAAGCCGTCGCAGGCTATCGATCGTCGCGACGGGAAGACGGAGGGCAGCGATCGGCAAAGGCAGGATCGCCTGTCCATCGCCGGATGGAACCACAAGCGTCTGCCGTGTACTGAAGCGGGCCAGTGCGTGAGCTGCACCCCAGGTGCCGGCGACCGCGGCACGCGCGGCGAAGCCGGACGCGCCAAGTCGCGCCACTATATCGGTAAGCATCGCCGCCTCGCCGCCATGCAGATGATCGGCGCCGGTCGTGTCGATCACGATGCCATCCGGCGGATCGGCAGCGACGATCGGCGCGTAGCGGCGCAGTGCCCACAGCGCCAATCGCTCGAGCGCCACCTCATCTGCTTCGGGCTCGGCATCATGAACGACAAGACCCGGAACGAGCGCCTGCGCCTTACTCGCCGGCATGCCGATGCGCAGGCCGGCTGCGCGCGCTGCAGCGTCACTGGCGAGCACCACACGGCGACGTCCATCGCGGCCGATCAAAACGAGCGGCGTCTCAGGCGGAGGCGCGGCGTCGCCCGATTTCCTTCTGAAGCGGTCTGTCGGCCACATCGGAAGGAAGAGCGATACGACCCTTGGCATCGCAAGCCTCCACTATGAAATCCGCACTCTCTCCGGCCCGGCATCGGATCAGTTCAAGCTGCCAGCGCGCACGCCCGACTCCCTGAACCGGCAATGGCGTCGACGGCACGACCGACACCCGCCAGCGGGTTTCGGCGGCTGTCGGCTGGCCGAAATCGGTTGCCTCCGTCTGGCGGCGCCAGCGGCGAATGGCGATGCCGATGGCGCCGGAGCTTTCGGCGGCGAGCTGAAGCCGCCGTGAGGCCGTCATCGAAAGCCGGGCTATCTCGGCAACGACAGCGCCAAAACCGCCACGAAGACCCTCTTCGAAACAGGCGAGAACGGATTTTTCGTCGCCGGCTTCGACATAGATTACCCGTCCCGGAGAAAGGCCGGCCTGTTCGATCGCAGGCGCGAAAAGATCGGGCCGGGTAAGGCACCACAGCACCTTGCCCACCGTGCGCGCCGCAATACCGGCGGCGAAGAGCGCCGCGGCCGCACCATCGACAGCGCCATTTCCACCACCCGCGACCTCATGCAGACCGCCAAAAGCCAATCCCCCTCCCGGCAGAACCCTGTCGATTGCGGCCACTCCGAACGGCAAAACCGTTCGCGCGCGCGCTTTTCCGCCTTCGAGACGCGCGATGCGGTCTCGAAGCTCGGAAATGGCAGCAGGGGGCGCCGATACACTCATCTGACCCTTGAAACGCGGAAAGCCTGTCATATGTTCTACATTTGTTCTCGTCTTGGCTAAGAGTCAACCGGGATGGTGTCGTGCCCCTGCGGAAGGAGGCATTCGATGCTCGGGCCATATCCTTCAATGCGAAAATGCGAGTTCCATTTTTGGAGTTTGGGCGCCACGGAGTGTCCGAAAATTGTAGCATATTTCAGACATGCCCATAGTTGAGCCCGATACCGATCTTCGCTCGCCCCTGCTTGCCCGCATTTGAGTCCAAACCCGACGAGGTCTGGACCCCCGGCGACTTCGCCGATCTCGGCTCGCGCTCCGCCGTGGACAAAACCCTGCAGCGCCTGGCAGCCGCCGGGGAGCTGCGCCGGATCGACCGACGCCTCTATGACCGGGCGCGCACGAACAACCTGACTGGCCGCGCCACCGTACCGGATTGTCGCGCCGTGATCCGCGCCGTCATGCGCCGCGATCGGGCGCGCGCCGTCGTCGATGGTATGACGGCCGCCAACGACCTCGGCCTGACGACTGCCGTCCCCGCCCGAATAGAAGTGCTGGTCGATGCGCGGTTGAAGCCAATCAAGCTCGGCACGCAGGAAATCCACTTCAAATACGCTGCCCCTACCCGATAACTTTCATCGACGAAAAGGGCGTGCGATGCCTGTTTCAACCGCGATCACAGGTCACTATGCATTTGGTGCTAATCAACTTCAGATCATGCGCGCTCTGGACAAAGCGGTGCGTACCTGGAAAACCATCGCGGATTGAAGCTGTAGTTTCGAGAGGCGATGCATTCCTTGTCGCCAATCTCGCTTGGCATAGTTATGAAGCGCCCTTCCACGGCTCACCGGCAAGCCGCTCAATCAACGCGGCACCGACGGCATCGGCCGCCGCCAATAAATCCCAAGAATACCCGGTCGCGAGGAGCGGACTGATATCGGCGGTAAACTGCGGATCAGTGAGCTTCTGATGCATATTCTGCTCGAACAGGGCGCGCGTTATGGTGTGCCCGCCATGGCCCACGTAGGCCGCAAAGGTCTCGACGATGCGGCCGGGGTCGACGCCGTCATGCGTAAGGGCGACCGCCAGGTCGAACAGGTCGCGGCCCTTCTTGCGCTGATAGAGCGCGCGCAGTTTGGTGCCGAGAAGCTCGTCCAACTCGTAGGTCGGTATCTCGCACGCGCCTTCGAACCAGCGCGACGAAACGCCGAACGGCATCTGCTTGAAGCCGTGAACGGCGAAATGTTCGCGCGAATTGATTTCGACCTTCAGCCTCATATTGATCGGCGGAGCATCCTCCGACAAAAACCGGTACACAAAGGTTACGCGGCCTTCGGTCTGCTTCCAGCGCGGCGTGCCAAGCCAAGGGTCAAGCACTGACCGGAGGGCTTCCATGACCGGCCCCGCCGGCTCGGCGCGCATCTGCACGAGGTCGATGTCCTCGGAATAGCGCGCGGCCGGTTTGAGGTAGAGTTTGTAGAGCGCTGTGCCGCCGCGAAACGCCAGCGCTTCCGATAGAACGGGATGGGAAAATATCTCGACCAGCGCGCGGCAGATAACGAGGTCCTGCTCGACCTGGATGTCCTGAACCCAAGGGGCCTGTGACCGCCACTCGGTTATGTAGTCGCGCGGGATCACAGCTCGGCCTCCACGTCGGCGTTGATGTCGAGCTTCCAGCCTTCATCCCGTTCAGCGCCCTTGGCCTCCGCTGTCGGCAGCAGGACCGTCGCCTGCCGGGCATGTTTGCGGACATAGGATTTCAGTGCTTGCGCGCGCTCGCCTGCCTCCACGCGCTCCAGCAGATAGCCGAGCCGCTGCGCCCACGGGACAGGCGCCGTCTGCGCAGCGGTTACAAGCTTGTCGGGGTCAAGATTGTCGGCGAGTTCGCCGAGAATTGTCGCGACCTGGTCGAGACCGCCGACATGGTTGTAATAGCCGACAAGATCGACGGCCGTCGCCTCGGGCGTCGATACGAGAACCGTGCCGCGCGGCGTATTGAAGCTTTGCACGGGAATCGCGCTGATGTTCTTGCGCATGACGAAGGCGACTCGCACCGCGCCGCAGGAGATGGGGCGGCGGCTCTTAACAACCATCACCTGATATTCCTGGGGGCGGTGATGGGCCGCGCCATGAAACTGGGCGGCGGACAGCAGACCCGTATAGTAAGACAGGCCCAACCGTTTCATCAGCGCGGGAATAAACTGCTCGGCGGGCAGACAACCGAGAGAGCTGTATTCCGGAGGAACGATGACGTAGAACCCCCGGGCAGGGGAAGCGATCAAGCCTTGCTTCGCAAGCCGGTTCAGGGCCAGCTTGGCGGCATCGGCAGACACGCCCAAAGCGGACTGGGCATCGGCAGAGCTGAAATGATAGTGACCGCCGGCTGCCAAGCGGGAAATATAATCACGAGCATGCAGGCGCGATTCTGATTTCATATGCATAAAGTATTATTTTTTGATACGTTACGCAATTGATTTGGAGACGACGAATGGGGCGGCAGCACTCGGCCATCCCCGAGAGCGAGAGGGTCCTGCCCGCCACCCGGAAAATCCCCGCCTATGGACAGGCGGCAGGGATCGTTTCTTGGCAGCGGTTTGCCCCTTGCCAATCCGCGACGCTTCTTGGATTTGTAGTGCGTTGATTAATTGATAAGCTGATTTGAATATCAGGGTGGATATGGCAATGATTGCGGGGGGCATGATTTATGCAGATAGAGACGGCGTGGGTTAAGCCACCACTACAGATTGGAGGGCTTGATCATCTAGCTGTCCAGGCGCCCTGCATAAGCATATATGGACGGCTGCTCCCTGGCATCACTAACGTTACGGACAGAGCGCGATACTATTCTTTCTACCCTTGGCTTATATGGGCTCTCGACAAGGCCGGCCACCGGGAATTCAATGACGCCTTCATCGAGCGTTTTCGCCGGGCTGACTGTTTGTTCTGTCTTATCGCGCATCGCCATGCCGCTGTATGCGGCGGCGATGCTGACGATCATGCTGCAGCAATGGTGGGTAGTGATACTCTGGCAAGCGTCGCGCGGTCGCTGGGGGCCGACGGCACAATCCATCTGTCCGACTTCTCACTGCGGTCGGGGGCCAAGAAGCGATATTTCGCGAGTGATCTGGGTGGGCTCGGACAGTATTATCTCGGAGTCTTAAGAGAGCTTTCGATTATCGACGGCGATGCGTCCGCTGGGGTCCGCTATACTAGGCAAGTGGGGGCTGTCATCGCTGAACGAATGGATGCCAGCGTCAATCGACCGCTTTTCATGAAAGCGGTCGATGCCGACTTGGTTACCGCGTCGGAGCTGGATGCTCTACATGGCTTCTGCCCCTGCCAGCTTTGCAACAGTCCGGGTGAGCAGAAGATCCTCGGCGAGCTGTTCTTTGTTAGGGATCGTTTCCACGACAGCGAGGCGCTGCCGCGCCGCCGGTCGCTGCAATTGATATTGCAGCTTGCCGACCTTCTTTGTGCCCACGGTCAACAGCTCTCCGAGACGGCGTTTCGTGCTTGTACTTATGCGAGCAGCCTGCCCGGAGGCGAGCCGTGGACTATCTCTCCCGAATTATCCGGTACCCATGAGAAATGGGCGGTCTACGCTCGCAACGAGCTGCTCTCGGTTGCGGTGCAGGGGCTATTTTACGCCTTGCTAGATGCCTACGAAGCATCGACTCTTCGCTTCGATGCGAGCGCAGACATCGCAGACTGGTTCATGCAGCAATTTGAAGTTCTTGAAGCGTTGGAGGCTCTGGGACCGCAGAAGTCATTTTCGGAGTGTGTCGCGGACAGCAAGGCGTGGCTGCCCGACCTTACGCGCTGGAACGAGCAAATGCATGAAGTGCAGCTGACCGAGCGCATCACGTCGCTCTCACGGGCCAGCAAGTCGCCCCAGAACCGCAGAGAGATAGTTTTGGCTGCGCTGCGAACGCTGATTGCACTCGCAAGCAGGGCCGATCCTACCGATCGGCATTACGCCGACCTGGTGTTTGAGCCGGACTACTTCCGCTATTACCCGATTAATCTGGAGTCGTTTGCCCGCAATGCCACGGGCATTTGGGCCTCCACGACAATTCAAGATGTGCTCCGGTGGCTCTTGATCAACTGGGGCCTGGAGATGCACCTACGCGTGGCCCTAAGAAAACTTCGCAGCCAGTCGCAATCTACATTCAGAATACGCCCTTCTGATCGCGGGATGGAGGTCATTGCAATCCCGCCGGCTGTTCACACACGGCCTCGTTTCAATCAGGCTGTCCGGGTGCTCAAGGACATTGGCGCGCTTGAGAGAACCGCGTCGGGTTGGCAGCCCAGCATGCTGGGGCGCGCGCAGCTGGAGCTTACGGATGCTCCCTAAAATCTCGCTGATGGAGGAATTGAAGAAGGGGGGTTACGAAGCTTCGCTGACGACGACCTACAATGCGTATTTGCCCTTCTATGAAGAAGTGGTGCTGCGCCGGTTGGTCAATGCCGGCGTACGGCACAACGTCCTTCTAATGGATGCTCAGCAATATGCGGCCTCTTTGACGGTCCACCCGCCCCGACTTGCCGGCCGTCAGTACAGCCTTCTACCGGTGAGGGTTCCGGGCGCTTTTCATCCAAAGCTGGTTTTTCTGACGGGCAAGACCAAGGGAGCGATCCTGATCGGCAGTCACAATATGACCCTTGCCGGCTTCGGGTTTAATCGCGAGATGACAAATCTTGTGCGCATCCAAGGGGACGATGACGGTTCAGGGATAGCGCTTGCTCAAGCAGTCTGGACGGAAATCGAATACTGGCTGGACGCATTCACGGATGGCATCCCCGATCATGTCCGGGCTATGACACGACGTGTGAAGGAGTTCGCCCCTTGGATGAATGCGGCGGCGCTTCCTGATACGAGACTGAGGCTTCTTGCCGCTCGTCCGGGAGGGGAATCCCTATGGCAACAGTTCACCGCGCTGCTGGGGGGAGAAACTGCCCAGATTTCGATCGGCGGGGCTTTCTTCGATCAAAAGCTGAACTTCCTCCATCGCGTGAAGGAGGAGCTGCAACCGGGAAGGATGACTGTAGCCGTCGATCCCGGAACCGTGCAGATGCCCGTTCGCGCTCATGATCTTGAAGGCGTGTCCTTTGTCCGGGCTGACGGACTTGGTTGTGATGAGAACTCGGAAAGCCGGTATCTCCACGCCAAATTCGTTCTGGCAGAGCAGACCGGCGGTGCCTCCGTCTTTGCATCGGGTAGCGCGAACCCCAGTCGACCCGCATGGCTCGCCGACAAAGACAGCGGCAACGTCGAGCTGGTGCTCGCCCGCGTTGGCGATGATGCTCTGCTGACGGCAAATGCACTCGGATGCGGGGACATTCGCAACCTACCGGCGCTTACCACGGAGGACTGGGACGCCATCCAGATCAACCAGGCGCAGGAAAAGGACACCTCGTCCGCAGGCGTTCGCAGCGGCGTTGCGCTAGCCGAAGATACGCGCGTCCTCTTCGACATAAGCCTCCTGAAGGCTCTTGAGAACCTGGCTTTCACGTTGAACGCTCCTGATGGGAGCGAAATCTGCCAGGCGGGTGGGCTCACCGTCGAAGACGGTTTTGCGGTTCTGGATTTTGCGGCCCGTGACATCGATAAGGCCACTACACTCCACGGCATCATTGCAGGCGGCGTCGTGTTGAAACTTATCCTCCATCATGCTGGCATGGTAGAGGAGCAGGCCCGGAGCGGAACGCAGCGGCGCTTCAAGGAAGCTCTGCTCAGCCTGGACAGCGATACTCCTGACATCGCACTACTCATTCAGTGCATTGATAAAATCATATTTGACGAAGAGAACGCCCCCGCCCCGACCCAGCAGCTAAGGAAATCAGGCTCGCGCAGTACGGATCAGCCAAACGAATCCGATGTTCCTGAGACGCTGGCCATCGATGTGAGCGAGATGAAGAAGCGCGGCAAAAAGCGGCGCTTGGAACATTCTAGCGACTTTGCCTATCTGCTCGATGCCTTGATCTTCCACTTACGCATGCAGGAGGAAAGGTCGCACGAAGAGACCGATCGGTTTGGCCGCACTGAAGAAGAGCAGATTGGCGCTGACGACGATCCCGATGGCCAGATCACGAATCTTACGTCCGCAAAACAAGCTGATCTGCTTCGCATTTGTCATTCGAAGGTACGCACTATCATCAACAGGATGGTATCGCAGTTGAAAGCCCTCTCCGCAGGAACGCAACCCCTTACAAAAGTATTGGTACGCTTGTTGGGCGTGCTGGCTGTTCTTCGAGAACTGCGAACGTGCGATGGGCGTGTCGCCTGGGTCGCAAAAGGCACAACCACAGTTCCGCGGGATCAGCGGCTGCGTCTCCTGGAGGCAGTCATGTTGAATCTCTTCGAACGAGACTCCTCAATGTCCAATACGTCGCTGCTCAGCCTCGAACCACTTGGAGAGGATTTTCGGGATAGCGACGACGTGGCGCGGCTCAAGGGCTTGCTGCTTTGGCTGGCTTGGGACTGCGGACTGACATTGAATTTGCAGAAGCCTTTCAGGGAGAACCCTGAAGCAGGCGAGCAGAGGCTGAAACAGAATGCGATGATTCTTGCGCTCGCACAGATCATCCTTTCAGACGAAGCGGTGATCGATGAAGCACGTCAGAGCATCGGAGGCCTAACCTCAATCGAACTGGATTGGCTAAAGGATATTCAGCGATTGAGCGACGACTGCACTACGCATCGCGGGAATGTATCGGCGCTGCGACAGGGAGAGAATGCGGAAGCCGGCGACATCGCGTTCCATCGAACAGCCCAGGACTGGATTGTTCGAATGGTTGCGGGCCGCAACGGCAATAAAGTTTCCCTTATTGCGCTGAGGGAGGACAAGCCCCGCCTCGTCTACCGGGCCGAACATCTGGCTGTTGCGCAAGTCGCGGCCTGGAACTCATATCTCGAAGTCAAGCAGGGATAGGCTTTGCTTCATCTTTCGTCCCTTGTTAGGCCGAAACGCGGCGACGGCTCGACCTCGAAGATTTAGCCGCGCTCGCTGGTGCCCTATGCCTGGATTGTTGTATGGATGCGCTCGCTCGCCTCGCTCGCTGAGCTTCGCCGACGAACGGAAGAAGCTCGTCGGCGTTCGCCCAAGCGCCGCCTTCATAGCTTCATCGACCAGCCTGTCGACGTCGTTGTCGAAGGCTCCAGGCGGCAGCGATCCTGTCGATTGTCCAAAATGGCGTCGATAACCCGCCAGCCGCACCGTCGAATTCCGGCGGTCCCCTTCCGGACGGCGGAAAGCGGAAATGCCATCTATCAATTCTCATAGCCCAAGACCTCTCACCAGGTTGCGGGTCACGCCTCGGTTCGGTGTTGACGCACCATCGGGGGCCGCTTGCGTTCATGCCGCTGCGTGAACGGCCGGAACCGATCGGGATCCGAGACAGATCTCAAATGAAAGAAGCCGAGCCGACAGGGTTAATTTGTTGCGATGTCCTCTGGTTCACCTACCAGCCCGGATATCGGTCCCAGAAGGTTTCGGTTTCATAGCGACCTTCGATGATAGCCGCGAAGTCCCTCGCCAACGTCTCGATCACATCGCCAAGCTCCACACGTTCCACCCACGCCGTCGGTAGTGATCGGGGTCCATGCAAAGCCCCCACGACGTTTCCCGCTATCGCGCCAGTCGAGTCGGAATCGCCGCTATGGTTGACCGCCGCGATGATCGCCTCGCGAGGGTCTTCAGCGGCGAGCGCGCAAAGAACGGCGATCGCGAGCGCCTCTTCTGCAACCCAGCCCTCGCCAAGCTCGGACAGCCTATCGCGCCAATCTGTTGCACTGCTTAGTTGCGCCGCGTGCCGGAGCGCGTCCTGGACCTCGCGGGCGTCGTGTTCGCTCTGCAGGATCGATAGTGCCTGCTCGACGGCATGCGGAAGTGGCTCTCCTTGCGCCACAAAGGCAATGATCGCCGCGAGCGCTCCGGATGAAAAGGCAGCGGAGGGATGCCCATGCGTGGTTCTTGCTGTCTCCATCGCGAGACTGAAAGCGTGGTGCGGGTTATCGACTGCGAAAAAGCCGAAGGACGCGTCCCGCATGACCGTCCCGCAGCCTTTGCTGTTGTTATTCGCGGCGCTGCCGAATGACCTACTTTCCCGAAGTGCAGACAGACAAGTATTTCCAGGTGCCCTTCGCGTCCAAAGCCTCTTCTCGCGGATCAGCCAGCCGTCGAGTTCGTCGTCGGATGAGAGTTGCTCGAATGGCTGATCCTGTGTGACGAGCCAGCGCTTGTAAGCATGATGCACGACAGCCGGCGGATGTCCGATACCCTTCTCAGACATTCGAATGGCAGCCCTAATCAACCCGTCGACCGTAAAAAGGGTCATCTGCGTGTCGTCAGTGATCGCACCAGTGACGCCGTAGGCTGCATCGAAGTCCAAGATTCCCTGCGAGCCATATCGAGCGGTAATCTCCTCCAGCTTGAGAAATTCTACGGGAGCGCCAAGAGCGTCTCCGCACGCGCCTCCCAACAGGCAGCCATAGATGTGGTCATACAGCGTCAATGACATCTCCTGCGTCTGATATGGATATGCGGGTGTGTAGCTTTCCGCACGGATAAGTCTGGAACGATGATGCGATGCTACGCGCCTTCCGGAGGTGCAGTTTATGCAAGGGCGCCAGAACATCGATACGACTCATGCTTTGATCTTAATGGATTCATTGAATTGCTTGGATGAAATTTGAACAGTTGGGGGGAGCTGAGTGGCGCATCCGCATGGGCGGCTCTGAGCGCTGCACCTCATAGGGCGCGACTGCGGTGTTCAACGCCGCCAATGCGACAATCTGACTGAAATTGGCTGTTGCACGTGCGTACTATTGCCGCGATATCCGCAGCCAGACTCATAAGCAGCCGGAGAAAGAATTATGGCCGATACCGCATTCTCGAAGGCTCTCGTCACGATCGACTGGGAGGAAGAAAAGCTTCTCGTGTTGCGCTGCCCCATCACGGGTGAAGTCGTCGCTGCAGGATACGATCCGGCGACCGGGGAGTTTGGTTACGGAGAGCACGTTCCAGAGTGGGAAAACATCCCCACGGTTCTGTTTCACTACACGCCCGAGACGGGCGAGTTCGACTTCATCCGGCCGCAGCTCAAGGAAGAGATCGACAGGAAGCGCCAAGAACTGGAAGCGGCCGATGGCGACGAGGAGTTCGACGATTTCGATGTCCTGCAGGAACACCTGCCGTCCATCGGGAAGGTTCCGCTCGTTTTTTGCATCGAAACCCACGGCATCGCAACGGGGCCGCTGACCTCAACGGTTTATGTTGGTCTCGATCTGGCGGCGGCCTCGGCGTAGTGCATACCGGGGATCAGGACGCTGCCCGGGGCTGTGCTGATCCTTCCGGTGATCGCCGTTGTATCGCCAAGCCGCGCGAGTTTATTCTCCATCCCGTCAACCGGATTCGGTTCAGGTCTGCGGCGAGCGCCTTGTGCGCATCTTCCGGGGATAGGTTTTCCTGAGCCAATGCAAGTGACGACATTGGTCGCCGCACCTTTGTTTTGGGCGACCAGCGCCGCTGTTGAATGAACCTGGGCATCAGTCGCTACCGATGATCCGCAGGCGCATGGCACGGGTCTCCAGCAGATATGTCTCGACGCCGGCAAGCAGGTGCAGACCTTCCTCGCCAATCGCTTGGCGGGAAAGACCGGGCTGCACAATGCGAACGTCGTATTCGAAGCGATGGTCCTGCCAGCCGGCTTTCAGCTTCTTGATCATGGCCGCCGAACCCCTCTCGATCCGCGAGCTGAGCCCCCTGTCACGCCGCATCTGTTCCCGCTTCAGCATGTGCTGGAGCATCCGGTTGGGCCGATCACGCCACCTGGCCGATTTCTGAGCTTGCCCGCACACCTCGTAGAGGTCGTTGAGCCGAGCGCCGGGCGTTGCGGCGCTTGAATATTTGCAGTGGAACAAGGTCACCGACACGACGCTGTCGGTGATGCGCAACGTGACCACATCAGCGATTTCACCTTTGCCATCGTCGTCAAAGATGACGTCATAGGGCTCGGTGTCGGCCAACAAGGTTTCGATGACGAGGCGCTGTACAGAATCAATCCGCTTCTCGACGCCCTGCGCTTCGGCGCGGATGTTGGTTTTCGACCAGTCCCACACCTCGATCTTCTCGGGCGGATAGGGCTGGACCATTTCGTCCTCGGGCAGGGCATAGAGGTGGCTATAGATCAGCAGGGAGCCGTCACCGAAGTCGATCTGCGGTGCATCATCGGCAAAGGACTCCGAAAGCGTCTGGATCTTGCTGCCCACCTTGATCGTCGCCTTGGGTCCGTTGCGCTGGGGGTAGCGCGCTCCGCCATCGGCAAAGACGATCTCGAACTCGGCGGACTGGTCGTCGCTTCGCACCGCAAAGCGGAGCGGCCCTGTTCGCGCATTGTCGAGCAGCTCGATGTCGCATTCTGTGAACACGACTGGTTTGTCGCCAAAGGTGATTTCGATCCGGTCTTCGATCTGCATCAACAGCGATTCCGGCCAATGAATCGCCACGGGCGGGACCGCCGGGCGATCACTGATCTGGCGCGGACGCATAGCGCTCTTGAACACACCGTCGGTGGTGATGCCGGGATCATTCACGGCGCGGCCGACATCCTGACACCAGTCGACCCAGTCGGTGAGATCACGTACCTTGGAGATCGACCAGAACTTGCCTTTGGCCGAGCAGCCTCGCGAAGCCGGCGCGCCGTCGAGAAACCCGGTGGCGAAGACGTTGTTCTTGATCCGTGACTGGGATTTGGCGCTGTCCAGCCCGTCGGCCACATCGACGCCCATGTACATGGAATAGCGAACGCCGCGGCCCTGATGGTGAGTGAGGCCGAGGTTACGCAGGATCAGGCGCTTGAAGCCGTGCAGGCTGCGGAAGACATCTTCGCCCTCGACGCGGCGGGCCGTCTCGCCGCAAACGGCCTTGGCCAGGCGGTCGAACGGTCCCTTGGCTGAACTACTGATATAGAGCAGGCCGCTTGCCTGGTCCCAATGCAGCATATGCAGGTCCCACGTCACGTTGATGGCGTGTTGCGCCGTCGTCCAGCGGGCCTGTTCCTCCGCCCGGGTGACGAAGATCGCCACGCGCTGGTGCGGATTGATTTTCATGCGGAGGTAGAAGCCGGGGTCGTATAGATCTTCGGCTTGGAAGGGATCCCAGCCATCGCACGAAGTCCGGTACACGACCGCGTTCATCTTCGGCTCGAGGGTTTGCAACGGAATATCGTCGAGATCGCCGGTGAAGCCCTTGAACATCTCGGCACGCCGGACCTGGCGCTCGATCTTGGCCGAGCTCAGCGCCTCAACCAGCGCGTTCCAATCAGCGTCTTCGGCATAGAGCTTCGCCAGTGATCGATCGATGTCGTCGATGCCGGTGTTGGCGATGACGGTCGCATCACCCAAGGTTGGGTCTTGGCGAGTGAAGCGGCCAACAAACTGGATCGTGACCGCGATGCTTTTGTGGTGGTCGTGCAGAGCCGCGATTTTCAGTTCGGGAAGGTCGAACCCTTCACCCAGCATGTCGACACACACGATGATCCGGCTCTCGAATCGTCGAAGCGCTGCAAGATTTTCGCGTCTCTCCCGCAGCGGCTGCTGGCTGTGAACGATGACTGGCCGATGTTCCGGATAACTCTCGGTATACAGCCGGTGCAAGTGCTTTGCGCGTTCGATGGTGCTGCAACGGGCCATGGCGAGGTGGTTGAGGCCAGCCGCGAGGTCCTCGGCAAGGACTTCGCCTAGCTTTTCGGCGATCGCCAGGTCGGCGTCAGGACGATCAAGTCCGAAGACGGCCTCGAACCGGATCGGTTTGAAATAGCCTTCTTCCTGCGCCTTCTTCAGGGGATAGGTATAGATGAACTCGCCGTCCACGCGCCGCCCATCCTCGCGAAACGGGGTGGCGGTAAACTGGACGATCGGGATCGGTGGTTTGCGGTCGACGAAGAGACTGCGAAATTCCGACCATGTCCGGGCGCCGATATGGTGTGCCTCATCGATGAAGAGCGCTGCGGCTCGCGCCGCCATCTGTTCTTGAACCTGGGGTTCTGCCCGCCCGGCGATGTGCATGGTTGTGACGATGACGTTGGCCGTGTCGAAGATTTGATCGACCTCGGCAACAGACGCGGGGATGTGCGCAAGACGGACCACCACGGGATAGTCGGCTGATGCGTCGAGGCACGCCTGACTCTTGAGGACGCCAAAGGTTTCGAATTTCCCGGCGATCTGTTCGCGAAGGGCGTCGGTTGGCACCACGACCAGTAACCGATCAAACTGCTGGCTAGCGTTCAGGGCCAGCATGGTCTCTGTCTTGCCCGTGCCGGTCGGCATGACGATGGTCGCGGGCTCGGTCGAGCGTGTCGCATGCGCGAGGGCCGCGTGGAGTGCGCCGATTTGGGGTCTCCTCAGTCCGGGGACGGCTGGCTTGCCATCCGCGGCCGCCCGGCCTTCGCGCAGATGGAAGGCGTCATCCCAGGATACGGTAACGGCCGCAAGCCGGGTCGTCATATCTGGAACGCTTACCAGAGCGGGATTGAGGGGCGTAGGACGAAGCCAACGCCCTTCTCCACGCTCCAGCGCTGCCTTGATTTCCTCTGGGTGCTGGGCATCGGGTACGAGCAGGACGAGGTCAGCATCCAGCTTAGTCGCCGTTTTTCCGCTGAGTACGATGAGGGTCTGGCCGTTTGACAGCGTCGTCTCAAATCCACCGACCCGCCGAACCGTGAAAGGCTTGAGCCGGCAAATGGCTTGTATCGATGGCCCCGCCTGCTGGCGCGTCGTGCTGCCCAAGACTCTGCCCTCGACGGCCATTCGCGCCGGGAGGAGCAGCGACACCTCCTCGGTGAAGAGGTCGTCCTGTCTTGGAGCGGTGGCGTCTGTTCGTGCGTGCATCGATCCCCCCTGCGCCGGCCGCCTACGCCGCGACCGCGGCGACTGGCGAAGGCGCAACCGCGAGGATTTCGCCCGACGTCACCAGTACGATCAGCCCCCGTTGTGTCCCGGTCATATCAAGATAGTTCCGTACCTGGGCGCGATAGTGCTCGATGGCCTCCGGGCTTGGCTGAACATCGCTCTTCCAGTCGACGACGACCTGCGGTTTTCCGTCAGGCGCAAAACTGATGGCGTCCGCGATGCCTGCGGTCGCCTGTTCAAGATCGTCGACAAACGCCGAGGCATAGACCGGAAACTCCGGCGCAAGGGTCGGCCGAAGCTCGGCGATTTCGGGCAAGGCGAGGGTGCGAGCCACGCAGCCTGCGAGCTCGGCCGGCGAAAGACCTTGGGCGGGATCATCAACCACCGGGCTGTCGATCGTGGCGATGAGCACCTGCGCGCGTTTGGCCAGAGACGCCACATCGTCGGGCGTTTCGCCGGTCAGAACCTCCTCGAAAAGCTTGTGCAGGATCAGACCACGTTCGCGTCCGCCCTGGACGCTGGCGGGGGTGGCATCGTCATGAGGCTGACCCGCGTCGCTTGCTGCCCAGATTTCTACCGCTTCGGGTGTCACAACAGGCCCGGTGCTGGATTCGTCGCGGCTTGGCGCTAGCCAGGTCAGGCGGCGATGACGGTCTGCGATGGCAGCGGCTTCGGCCGCAAAGATCTCCCGTGTCTGCGGGTTGCTCTGGCCGGCCGGTGCTGCTCCCACGTCCGGCGAGAGATGTGACAGATCGAGCGCCGGAAGCTCGCCGATCGACAAATCAAGGAGGGAGATCCAGGCCGATTTCGACGGCGCGGCGTCAAGCCGAGGCAGGACAAGCAGCTCGCGCGCCCGGGTGGCGGCGACATACCAGAGCCGGATGCGCTCGCGATCAAGCTCGGCTTTTTCCGCGTCGCGGGCGTCGTCATACCCGACCGGTCGGACGCCAAAGACTGGGCAATAGAAAATGTCGCTGTCGCGATCGGTCACCGCGCTTTCCGGCGCCATGATCCCTGTCATCGTATTGACGGGCACGACGATCGGCCATTCCAGGCCCTTAGCGGCGTGCATGGTGTAGAGGGCGATGGCCTCTTCCTGGGCGTCGGGTCGTCCTTCAACGGCACGCGATTCGTCGGTCCAGGCCGCCGTCATGGTCTCGGCATAGGCGCGAAGGCCCCGAACCGCAAAGGCGGAGGTCAGACTCAGATAGAGATCGACGTTGGCGAGTGCGCGTTCCGCCTGTCCCCGGTGCCGTTCGAGCAGGATCGGGCGTACCCGCATCACATCGACTGCCTGCGACAGGAGGTCGTGCGGCGTGGTGCTGTTGGTCCGACGGTAGAGCGTTTGCAGCTTCTCGATGGTGGTCCGGGCAAGCGTGTGTTCGATACCGCTGGCATCGACCCCGAGATCGAGCCGGGGCAGCGCATCCGGGTAGCCCTCGGAGCGCGGCAGCGTCCAGATAATGTCGAGAGGCTCCTCCTCGGTCAGGCCGACGAGCGGGCCGCGCAGCAGTGCGCCCAAAGCGAGGGTGTCGCGCCGATCGGCGAGGACGCGGGTCAGGGCGATGAGGTCTTGGATTTCCTGGCGGCGAAACAGTCCCTTGCCCGCCTGGGTCGCGACCGGAATGCCGTGTCGTTCCAGCGCCTCTTCATAGCGCCACAGATCGCTGCCGGTAGGGGCGAGCAAGGCAATGTCGCCCGGCCGGCAGACCCGGCTGGCGCCGCTCCGGCGATCGAGGATCATCTCGCTGCCGATCAGGCGGGCGCACATTTCGGCGACCGCCTCGGCCTCGGCGTCACGCTGCTGTTCGGCGGTGGCCTTACCGTTTTCGTCGGCGACCGCGACGTCTAGAGCTGCGACAGACAGCGCCTCTCCGCGATCAGAGTGGAACGGGTCGAGCGCGGTGAAGCCCGGCTGTCCCTCGCTCGATAGCAACGTCTCGAAGCGCTCGTTCACATAAGTGAGAATAGGGGCGCACGAGCGAAAGTTGGTCGAGATCGACAGGACACTGTCCGGAATCTGGGCGAGAAACGCATCGCGTGCCCGCACATAGGCGCTGACATCAGCGCCACGGAAACGATAGATTGCCTGCTTGGGATCGCCGACCAGGAACAGTGCGCCGGGACGGATTTGAAAAGTCGACCAGTCGGCGGTCGAACCGTCTGCGGGCGGTTCGCCGCAGAGGCGCCAGAAGATCTCGGTTTGTAGCGGGTCGGTGTCCTGAAACTCATCGACAAGGACATGGGCGAAACGCGTCGCCAGCGACCGGCGAACATCATCATGATCGCGCAGCAAGCCGCGCGCCGCGAAGATTAAATCGTCGAAATCGAGCAGAGCTGCTGAACGCTTGTGGTCGCGGAAGCGGAGCAGAACCGGCTGCACCTGGGCGATCAGATCGGCGAGCACGCGGCTGGCGGCATTCTGGAGCATTGTCTGCCATGCCTCGCGGCACGCCACATAGTGCCCTTCGGCAGCCGTGTTGAGGCGCTCGCCATCAGCCTTGGCCAAGCCCTCGCGCTTGGCCGCGTCGACCCATTTGCCCTTCTTCTTGAACGCGGAGAAGGCTCCGCTCTTGGTGCAAAGATCGCGGTGCGGCTGCGATACTAGCAGGCGGACCAGCCCAGCCGGCGTTTCGGCAACGGAAGCGTCATCAAGGGCCTGCGCCATTTCGGCAAACCGCTCGGCGATCGTCGCTGTTTCTTCCTCGACCGCGGGCGCGGTGCGGATGAACTCGGCGAAGGAGTCCGCTGCGGTGAGGAAGGTTTGAAGGTGCGGCGTCAGCGGGGTGACCGCCGGGGCGGACACCGTTCGACGCCGGCGCAGGTTCGCGACGATCTTGTGGATCAGCCCGACGGTCTCACCGGGATTATGAAGTACCATTTCGGCGATGATGCCGCCTTCGCCACCTGAGAGTTGCTCCCGCAGCCAGGCCTCGACGATCTCGATAAAGGCGAGGTCAGCCTGGTTGCGATCCATCACACTGGCGCCCGGATCGATATCAGCTTCGACCGGATAAGGCTTGATCAGGCGCTGGCAGAAGCCGTGGATGGTCGAGCAGGTGATCTCGTCGATCGCGGCGCTCGCTGCCGCCAGATGGGCTTTCTGGGTGTCCGACAGACCGCCGAGCAAGGCGATCCGCAGTTCGGGCGGAATTTGTCCCGCGCAGAGGTCGCTGACGAAGTCGCGCACCCGGATCAGAAGCTCGCTGGCCGCCAGTTCTGTAAACGTCACCGCCGCGATGGATTTGGGCGCGATGCCTTCGGCCAGCATGACCGCGATACGACCGGCCATGACGGCCGTCTTGCCGGACCCAGCGCCAGCCTCGACCAGAATCGAGCAATCATGCACACTGATCGCGTTGCGGCGGGCCGCGTCATCGCGAAGGTCTTTCGTTACAGCGGTCATTACTGCGCCTCCCAGACTTGTGCGGCGTTGCCAAACCGTTCGGTCGCGGCCGAAAGCTTGCGCTTGCAATAGGTGGCGCCCGCGTTCGCCGGCAGCGCAAATGCCAGGTCGTCATAGGTCCCGCCCGTATCCGGCCCGATGAGGGCGTTGCCAGCCGTCAGATTGATGCTAGCCGCCCGGAGATATCCGATGATCTCAACCAGCGTGGCTTCGGGATCGTCGAGTTGCAGGTCGATTTGGTCGCGCGGATAGAGCAGCGACGCGCTGATCGGGACATCAGCGCCCAGCAACGCCTTCACGGCAAAAGCATAGAGGCAGCGCTGCAATTCCCGGCCACCGTCCAGGCCGATGTTGTCCTTGGGTGGCCTGCCAGTCTTGTAGTCGCGGACCAGGACGCGCTTGCCATCGCCTGAGATGTCGAGGCGATCGATGTAGCCGGCAATGCGAAACCCGGCGTCAGGGATTTCGACGACGGTGGCCGAATCCCACGGGCTGTCGGCATCCGAGTTGACGCTAAGCCCGCCAAACGCCACTTCGCCATAGGATCGGGCGTCCGGCAGACGCTCATCACCATAAGTCAGCGCGCGGCTGGTGAGCAGGCGCGCTTCATCCAGCGTCCGACGCCAGATCACAGCGGGCGGAACGGCGCGTTCGCTCTCCCAGACACCCGAAACCTCGACGGCGGCGTTCTGCACCGCCGTTGCGATCTGGTTTTCGTCGGCCTTGGCGAGGCCGCCCGCGGCTTCCAGCTTTTGAAGCGCGAGGTCGAGCGTCATGTGGACGAGGTCGCCCATACCGAGCGCATCGAGAACCAGGGGATCGGTCCCGCTATCGGGCATCTGCAAGTGCATCCCGTATTTCCAGAGGAAGCCGAGCGGGCTCCGCAGAAGGAGCTTGAGCGAACTGGCCGACTGAGTTCGGGCCAGAATGGCCAGCAGAAGGGGATGGTCCGCCCGAACCAGCCCGTCGTGCGGCGTGATCTCCTTGCGGTGCCAGTCGCGCCAGCAGGTCGTTGCGCTGATCGCCTGCGGTTCGTGCGCAAACTCTTGCGGACGCGCCATCAGCCGGTCGGTTTCGCTGAAAGCGTGGAGCGGGACCGCATTGCGCCGGATGTAAGTCTCGCCGGCGTGATTGCCGAGCAGAGAACTGCGACCGAGAAGTCTGCCTTCGCTGTCGCGGCGAGACCGCGAGAGAATGATCTGGTGCTCGGTCGTCGCGAGAATGGTTTCGAAATCCCGCCGGTCAGCCGCACCGATTGGGAGTGGATCGAGCTCGAGGGTTGGAATGATGTGGTCGGAGATCAGGCGATCTTCCGAAATGCCGCGCGGCCAACGCGCCGAGTTGAGGCCGACGAGCCGGACGAACCGGCGCGGCGACGAGGCCAATGCGCTGGCCGGCATCCAGGCGACGGAGACGCAGGCCTCCAGGCCGTCATCCTGTTTCAAGGTTTCGAGGGTCGCGTCGAGCGATCCGGAAGGACCGGCCAACAGCGCCTTGCGCCAGATCGCCAGCGCTCGACCATTGAGAAGCGCAGCGCCGATTTCCTCTGCGGCGATGTGGCCCTTGGCGAGGAGCGCGACGATGCCGCGCAGCGTCGCGGCATGATCCTGCGCGTCGGGCCAGTCAGCCGGCGTCAGGCGATCGAGCAAGCGGGTCCAGGCGGCGGCAGAAGCCAGCGGCGCGTCCGACGGAAGGACGCGCATCCAACCCGGGGGCAAGGTCTGGAACGGGCCTGCTGCCGATCCGCAAAGTCCAGCCAGGCGGCGCATACGGGTCTGCGACAGGCCTCGGATGAGGATGTCGGCGAGCGCGGCGGCGGCTTGGCCGTCCCGCGTTGTCGTGACTTTGATCCCGTGAACGAAGTGAAGATCGAGATTGGCGTCGGCGCGAAGTGAGAGGAAATGGTCGTCATACTCGGCCGTCGAGGCGCCTGCGATGGCGACGTCAGCGGGGACGGCTTCCCCGGAGGCCAACAGGCTGCGGGCCCAGCGCACGGCTTCAATGACCTCATGATAGGCCGTGGCCGCGCTGACGGCGCTGATGGCGGGCGTTTGAGGGCTTGTCCGGCTGACTGCCACACCCGCTGCTTCGAGCCAAGCGGGTGTGGAACGCGGACCCGCGGTCCACGTCACTGCGGTATGGGCGGTCAGCGCCTGAAGGAGGGGACGCCAACAGGGCGACAACTCGGTGATCCCGATGATCTCGACCGGGCCGAGCACGGCCTTGGCATGACCAAGGCGCAGACTGGCCGCGGCGACGAGATCGACCGGGCGCATCATCCCTGACGGCAGTTGCGCCAGCACCGCGGTTTCAAGCCGCGCGATGGAGTCGAGGCGGGGATGGTCCGCTGCGCGCGCGGCCAGGTCGATCCCCGCGCGCCAGACCTTGTGAAGGGTGTCGGCCGACGCATCGACCATACCGGGAAGCAGTTTGATGCTTTCCAGTTCGCCGAGCGGGGTGGACGGCAAGACCGCCTGGATCGCGGCGCGCAAACTCTCATCGTCGATCGGCCTGGCGAACCCGCCGGCAAGGCGAACCGCCAATTGTTCAAACGACATGATCTGAAGGCCGTGCTGGCGTTCCCGCGCGGCGGCGAGTCGACGCTCGCGCATTGCTAGGCGCCCGTGGGCGATGATGGTTCGTCTGCCTGATGCTTCCATCACTTTTCCGCCCTAACCCCCGTGGAACCGCGCTTTCTGAGGAACGAGGCGACGCACCCGTCCACTGCGACGCATTCCGCCTTGACCCAAGCACCCTTCGCGAATAGAAAATAGATGGATCGTATAGATATGTCCAGATAGTTTCTATCCGTATCGTGTTGGAGGCGAACTTGATGGCGCAGGCCGGCGCGGGACTAAAGTGGGGAGTGGAGCGGCGACTCGAATTCATCGAGTTCCGGCTGTTTTGGGAAGGTGGCGTCAACCGCGCCGATATCATCGAGATGTTCGATGTTTCGGTGCCGCAGGCGTCCAAGGACCTCACTCTCTATCAGGAGCGGGCGCCTCATAACGCGATCTACGACAAGAGCGCCAAGCGCTATATCGCGAGTGACGCCTTCACACCCTGTTTCCTAAAGCCAGACCCCGATGGGTATCTCAGTCAGCTTCGCTCGGTTGCTGACGGCATTCTCGATCCGTCACAAGCGTGGCTTGGGCATTTTCCATCGTTTGGCGTCGCTCCCAGCCCTGCGCGAGAAATCAGGGCAGAGGTCTTGCGATCGATGCTTTCCGCGATTCGCCAAAGGGAAGCCGTAGAAATTCGATATCAGTCCCTGTCCAGCTCCGAATCGAGATGGCGTTGGATCACGCCGCATGCGCTCGGTTTTGACGGATTTCGATGGCATGCACGGGCATTCTGCGGTGTCGACCGAGTATTCAAGGATTTCCTTTTGTCTCGCATCTTACAGACGCGAGGCGCGAAACCGGGTGAGATTGAAGCGGGTGCAGATACTGATTGGCAGGACGAGGTCACGCTTGAAATTGGCCCGCACCCCGGTCTTTCCGACGCTCAGAAGAAAGCAATCGCGCTGGACTACGGGATGCGCGAGGGAAAAGCGCGAGTGAAGGTTCGCAGAGCTCTTCTCTATTACACACTGAAGCGCCTGGGGTTGGATGTCGATCCAAACTCACGCGCTCCACAAGATCAACAAATCATTCTCTTGGAACCGCTGGCTACGTACAGCGGCACCTACGCGAACGGGGCAACGGGGACGGCGAATGCTCGGGCTTAATCTCAGGCAAGAATTTAGAGGGCGGCGTCTCAAAGGGACGGCGATCGAACTATCAAACGAGGCAAATACCGGCGCCACGCAGATCGCGGCCAAGGATTTTCTGGAAATCACCTATCCGACGCATGACTTGTTGAAGGGCATCGAAGCTGTCGGGCCGAATCAAGGTCGCCCGGTCGTCGTTATTGGTGAACGCGGTCTTGGTAAGTCCCACTTGATGGCCGCACTGTTTCACGCGGTCAACGATGCGGCTTCAACCGGCGCTTGGCTGAAGAATTGGTCGACCACGCTGGGCGATCCGCACATCGGCGACATCCAGTTGCGCGATGGGATGCTCGTCATCGGCGAGAGCCTGCATCGGCAGCGCTACAAGTTTCTTTGGGACCTACTGTTCGAGCAGCATCCGCACGGTGCCTACATCAAAGGTAAGTGGGAAGGCATGGGTGCCGCGATGACGGATATTCCGTCTGACCAACTCATCCTGGAACTCCTTCGGCATAAGCCTGTCATGCTGCTGCTGGATGAATTTCAGACTTGGTACGATGGCCTCACGAACACCAAACAATATCCATGGAAGCACTGGGCGTTCAATTTCATCCAGATCCTGTCTGAGATCGCCAAGGAGCATCCTGAGCTCCTTGTTCTCGTCGTTTCTGTACGAAATGGCGAAACTGACGCATATCAGCAGATACATCGCGTCAACCCCGTGCAGATCGATTTCAAAGCCGGCGGAAGCCCGGAGCGGATCCAGCATGATCGGCGACGGATGCTGTTGCACCGTCTCTTCGAAAACCGGCTCCAGATCACATCATCGTCGATCGAGGCCGCCCTTGCGCGGCACATCTCGGAATATTTCCGACTCTTGAGCACGCCAGCGGCGGAGCAGGATCGCAAGCAACGGGATTTTATTGAGTCGTGGCCCTTTGCGCCGCATCTTCTGCAGTTGCTGGAAGATCAAGTCCTCGTCGCCACCGATGCTCAAGAGACCCGAGATCTGATCAGAATTCTGGCAAATCTCTTCAAGAGCCGCGGAGACCAAACGCCCGTGTTGACCGCGGCGGACTTCAGGATGGATGACGATGCCTCGGGCATTGGCGCGCTCCTGGATTCGGTCGCCAATCAGCAACATCGGACGCTTCGCGACAAGGCGCTGCGCAATCTGACCTCGGTCACTGAGGCAGTCTCCGATCATGCGTCAAAGGCTCCCCACTTGCAGGAAATCGTGGGCGCGTTGTGGCTTCGCTCGATCGCAGTTGGAAATCTTGCGGGCGCCGAACCAGCCGTTCTTCAAGCGGATATCACTCAGACCAAGCCGATCGACGACAACGCCTTCCAGGTCGAGCTGGCCACGATCATCGAGAACAGCTTCAACATCCATCAAGATGGTGCGCGGCTTGTCTTCAAGGAGGAGGAGAACCCACAGGCCAAGGTCATGGCCTCCGCCCGGAACGATAAGCTCTTCACGGACGGGTCCGATCTCGCGCAACTGACGAGGGAGACGCGCTATGTCATCGGCGGTTCCGAGGAGGTGGCGCGTACCTTCCGCGTCATTGCCCTGCCGCGCACGTGGCTGACCGATCCCTGGTCGGGCCTAGACGAAGCTGAGCAGCCGGAGAGATGGGATGAACGCCTGCCGATCCTCGTGTTGCCGGAGGAGCCGGACCGGTTGAGCGAACGCCTTGGGCGGTGGTTGAAAGATCATCTCCAGAAGCGCCGCAACACCGTTCGCTTCCTGCTGCCGCGAGCCGGGACGACGAACGCGTTTTATGACCGTGACCTGTTGATCCTCGCGCGCGCCGAGATGAAGGCGCAGGAATGGAGCGTCCAAAGCCCGGAATATCGCAAACTCCAGACGAAGTATCAGAACGAACTCCGGGACATTCTAAAGAAGCGGTTCGACCGCTTCGCAGTGCTGCACCGCTGGAACTTCACGGAACCGGCCAAATGCGAATTCCACGTTGAGACACTTCGCGAACAAGGCGCGAAGATTCCCGATGCTATCGAGCAGGCCCTAGTCAACGATCTCTTCGTCCCCGAGGATTTCGAAGCTCTCGTGCTGGAGGCGGCTAGCGACAATGTCCCCGTAGGCAAGCTGTTGCGTGAGCTTCAGGAGCCGCGACCGGCGGGACAAGATTGCATCCCCTGGCTGGGCGAGACGGCGATGAAGGAGCGCATCGTCCGCATGTGCGCGCGCGGCAAGGTGGCGATCAATCTCCGGGGCATGGAGTATCTGCAAACGCAAGCCGGAGAGGATGAGGACGCGGCGTGGAGGCGTCTGCGGCCCAAGTTGGCTTATACCGGACGCCAGCTTGATGAGATTTTCCTGCTTCCGCCCTCTGCCGTGCCATCGACCGGGGGAACAGCACCGCCGGCGGCATCGCCGAGTGATTTGCCCGCTGGAGGACTGTTCGGTGGAGGTGCAGCGCCGGCACCGCCCCCAACGCCGGGAGAAGGCAGTCCAGATGCGCCTTCAGATTCCGAAACTGGCCCACAGATACCTGGCGGAATTTTTGGCGGAACGGCGCCTGGTTCGCGGACGACCCTTTCCAACCCGGCGACTTCGCCGCTCAACCTGATCGGCAAGCTGGAGGGTTGGGGAATCGGCCCCGCCACCCCAGTCCGGGAAGTGACCTTAAAGGTCACAGCGGCAACCGGCGCTCAGTTGAAAGAGCTGCTGAAAAAGCTACCGGACGGCATGACCTTTGAACTCTCCCTCGACAAGGAGAGCAACTGATGGCGCTTGATCCGGATCAGTTTCGCGCCCTGACGACTGCAGCGCCTGACGAGGCATGGCGGGTAATCATCGACGACATCCTTTCGGTCTGCGTTCAGCCCTTGTCGGCGCCCAACGCCTCGGGGGAGGTCACGAGACGGGACCGCGCCATTGGCGCGCTTGACCATCTCCTCGCGGCGGCTGCGTGGGACTTATGGGAACAGTTCGGCGAGACTGTCGACCGGAACGCTGATCGGCTCGTCGACTGGTGGTCGTCACCCTACAGCGCCAAGGCCATCCTTATCCTCGATGGGCTAAGTCTGCGTGAACTGCCTTGGTTGGTTGAGGGCGCAAAGGCCCGTGGCTTTGCTGTTCACAGGACGACAGCGCATGGGGCGGAGGTGCCGAGCGAGACAAATGCCTTTGCCCGTGCCCTTGGATTCAACAGCCGAAGCCAGCTTCAGAATAACGGCGGTGGCAAGGCGCATCGCTTCGCGCCAGCAAGAACCGAATGCGTCGATCTGCCGTGGAAGGATTGCGCCGATCTCATCGATGCGTCCCCTAATTGGATCTTCTGGCATCAATGGCCAGACAGCAAATTGCACGATGGTTCTGGCGCCGGTCAGGGGCTAGACACTCTTACTCGCGACATTGCGGCGCAACTGGGCAGCGATGATTTTTGGGAGTTTGTCGAGCGTCTTGCAAAGGGCAGGCGGCTGGTGATCACGTCAGACCACGGCTACGCCGCGACCGGCTTGTTCTTCGATGCTCCAGACGAACAGGCCGCCTTCCTAAAGGGCATCCTCAAGAGCGGCCGCCTCGTGGCCGGCGAGCACGATCCCGGATCGTTTGTGCCGCCGGTGGCTCTGCAAGCGAACAGTCCGCATGGCAAGCATCTGCTTGCTGTCGGTCGATGGAAATGGCGCAGCCAGGGTGGATACCCGACGCTGGCGCATGGTGGGCTCTCTCTGCTTGAGATGCTGTCACCATTCATAGAAATGACGAAGTAGGGAACGCCGCGTATGGCCACGAAGAAAGACTTTATTGCTCAGGAAGTGGCTCGCGCAGTTGGTGCTGGCAAGACGGTTGCGTTGGAGACAGTTGATTTCGGCGATCCGAATCGTTCGAAGACCTGTCTTGAAGTTGATTTTCCAATCTTGCCCGTGAACCAAGTCGCCGTCATCGAAGGCAACGCGGGCAAGCCGATCTATCAGATGTCGAAATGGTGGGCGCGCCGTCGGTCGACCGTGTTCCGGTCGATGCTCATCGCGGCGGCAACAAAGGCTCCAGAAGATCCCGCGTTAGCTGCGAAGCTCGTCTGGGACAACTACTACGCGAATCATCAGAAAAAGGGGGCCTTCAAGCACTTGAAGGTCGCCGACATCTTTATGGGCGGCGGCACGACCCTGGTGGAGGGCTCACGGCTGGGTATGCAGATGTCCGGCAACGACCTCAATCCGGTTGCATGGTTTGTTGTGAAGCAGGAGCTAGCCGACGTAGATCTCGACGAGGTGCAGCGTCTGCTGGCGGACATTGAGGCAGAAGTGAAGCCTCAGATTATGCCATTCTACTATTGCGACGGCCCGAACGGCGAGAAAGGGATCTGGACACACAAGCCGACGGGCAAGGCGATGGGACCGGACTTCGATCCGCTGACCATCAAGTCCGAAGAGCGCAGAGACTACAACTACGAAGGCCCGGAGATGATCTACACCTTCTGGGCCAAGCACGGCCCGTGCCAGGTGACGGGCTGTGGCCATCGAACGCCGATCATGACCAGCCCGGTCATGGCGGTGAAGACGCTGACCGTGAAGCATTGGGAGCATGAATGCTCCGCATGCGGCACCGAGTTTGAGATAGAGGATGCCGAGGCCCGAATGGCGCCTGACGTGCCGCTCTACGTCGCCCCGGACGAGAGGCCGTATTCGGTCCTCGACGCTAGGGGGCGCGTGACCTGCCCGAGTTGCGGCCACACGTCGATGGTCAAACTTGGTAAGGGTAAGAATAAGAAAGTAGAATTGTCCCTGCTGGTGCATCCGGAATGGTTGGGGGGAAGTCCCTCAAAGGATGCAAATGGAAAGCGGTTCGGCGGTTCGGCGCAGGACGATGCGGAATCAACCAATCGCTGGAATCAGGAAAGAGCCGCAAGGATTCGCCTCTTGGAGGTTCGCGGCACACTGCCGCCTGAAGTCACCTGTCCAGTAACAATGGTTACCTTTAACACCGGAAAATCAGGAGGGACGGTTCCCAAAAAATCCACGTTTGCTTGCCAAGCAGACGGAAAAGAAAATGATGTCCTTGAGGCCGTTAAGGCTACTGGCAAAACAGCGCCAATGGCCGGTTATGCGGTTCAAGCTTATTCACCGCAACGGGATAAGGGCGGTCTGCCCTACGGTGGTCGTTTCTTTCTACCGTTCGACAACCGTTTGTCACGCCAATACGACGCGGCAATTCTAGAGTGGGAAAAGCGCGGGAATACAGATTTATCTGACTACTGGCCGCGATCAGAGCTGCCCTATGGTTTCATGACCCATCATCTTCAAGGCGGGGTGCCAAATCACGGTTTCACGCATTGGTGGACAATGTTTAATCCGCGTCAACTCTTGGCTCTTACCCAAATCCTGAAGGCCATATTCGAAGCGGGAGATCACGATTGGTCTACCCGAGAATATGTTCTCGGGTCGTTCCAGAATTTTCTGCGCAATAATACGATGTTTGCATTTTGGCACGTGACTAAGGACCATTTCGTTCCTGCTCTTTCAAATAACAATTACCATCCCAAATCGACTGTGGTCGAGGTAGGAGTCTTTTCGCCGGTTGGGTATGGCCCATGGTCATCAACGGTCGGCCCCCTCACAGAGTCGAAGGAGTGGTCCGAACAACCTTGGGAAGCCGTTAGCGCCGAAACTCTCAGCACTGTTCATCCAGCCATTGCTGAAAAAGTGAGTGGAAAAAGCGAAAAAGTATTTCCTGGAGATCCAGTCAACGGTGCAGAAATACTTCAATGCTCGTCGACGGATCTTCTCCACTATGCAGATCAATCTGTTGATCTGGTGATTACCGATCCGCCATTCGGTGGATTGCTTCACTACTCGGAACTGGCCGACTTTTTTTACGTTTGGATGCGTCTGCCGCTCAAAACCAAATATCCAGAGATTTTCGGACCCGAGTACACGCCCAAATCAATGGAAGCGGTCTCCAATAAAGCACGTGAGCCCGATGACCCCGATGGTTTTTACCAACGGCTCCTGACGGCGTGCTGGAAGGAGGCGCACCGTATCCTGAAACCAGGTGGCATGCTCGCGTTCACGTTCCACCACAGCGAAGACGCCCCATGGGTCTCCGTTCTTGAATCGCTATTTGACGCGGGTTTTTTCCTCGAAGCCACCTATCCGATCCGGTCGGATGAAACAAAGGGGGACGGTGAGTTCGGCTCAAAGACCATAGAATATGACATCATCCACGTGTGCCGGAAACGCACCGAAGAACCTAAGGCCGTGAGTTGGGGACGCATGCGCCGAGAGGTGCTGGCCGATGTCCGCCAGCTTCAGGGAATGCTTGAAAACCACGCAAGAGCCGGTCTGCCGGCTGCGGACCTTCAGGTCATTCGTCGAGGTAAGGCGCTGGAGTATTTCTCCCGCCACTATGGCAAGGTCTTCGTGGATGAAGGTCGTGCTATCTCGGTCAAGGAGGCCCTTGTAGGCATTAACCAACTGATCGACGAGGACGCGAATAAGACGACCGAACCGCCGCCAGTTACGGCAGAACCCATTACCCGGCAGTTCCTCCGCATCTTCAACGGCCAAACTGAGCTCGCGCGCGACCAGATGCAAAAACTGCTGCGTGGCTCCGGTATCGCGCCCGACGAGTTCACCAACCGTGGTTGGGCGAACGAAGAGAAGAAGGTATTCCATCTCGCCGACCCTGTTGCCTTTGCTCAGGATTGGCAGGGAAGGCACCGCCGGCGTTTGACAGCCGATCTCGATCAGGCGCTCGTGCTGATCGGCGCTTGTTACGATGGCAGCGGCATCAACGCATCGGATACGCTGAAGAACGAGAATTTCAGGCCGCATCCCGCCCTGAAGAGTCTCCTCGAATGGCTCAGCAAACACGGCGCGACCCCGCCGAAGCGAAACGCGTCGTCGCGGGCATTGTCGATCTACAACAACTGGGCCTCCAGCCACAAAGAGGCGGTCGCACAGATGTCGCTGTTCCAGGAGGATTGAGCGTGAAGCAATTGCTCGACAGCGTCTGGCAGCGGCGTGGCGTGAGCTGGATTTGGGACGATGAAGCGCTCTCGGTCGTCGCAAAGCCCTCCGAAGTCTACAGCTTGCGCGAACTCCTCCGTGCCCCGAGGGATTGGCCGGACGATTTGCCGAGCAACGGCGGAAATACGCTGGTGGTGGCCGGCCTAGATGCATGTCTCGATCTACTCACTCCGGCCGACGCTGACGGGTGGCTGGCAAACGAGCTGAAATCCGCCATCTTATCCTTCCAGGATGAATATTCTGGTGAAGCTGCCCTCGTTTTCTGGCTGCCCGTCGGACATCGCCGTTTTCATACCGACATGGCGACGGATGCCGTCCGCTGGCGCTGCTCGGCGCCCCACGCCGACCAGAAAATCGAGTTTGGGCGTCTCCTGTGGGGCGAGGCTCGGGAATACCCGCAGGAAATCATCCTCTCTGAGGGAGGCAAGCCAGTCGGCTTGTTTCACCTGCGGATCACCTGAGGGCCTGTTTGATGGATGGTGTAAGTTTCAGTCCGGGCGATCGGATAACCCACCCTGATTTTGGCGCAGGGGTTGTGCTCGACTCTCCGCACGAAGGCTATCTGCGAGCCTTCTTCAGCAGCGGGGAGCGGCGCGTTCCGCACGAAAGCGTCCGGCGCGAAGTGTCGCGGACGGAGCGAATTCTGCGATCGGTCGAAGGTACGCCCGAGCGGGCGCGGGCTGTATGGCTTTCCTATGAAGCCCACACGTTGCCGGTCATGGAAAGTGCGTCGGCCCTAACGTCGGCACGGATTGATCTGCTTCCGCACCAGGTGGTTCTGACGCACAGGATTGCCACAGCTTCGCCCCGCCGCTTCCTAATCGCCGACGAGGTCGGTCTTGGCAAGACTATCGAAACTGCCCTGATCTTGCGCGAGTTGGTCAGTCGAGGCGAGTTGGACCGGGCACTAATGGTGGTTCCCGCGGGCCTCGTAAATAATTGGCACCGGGAGTTGAACGAAGTCTTCAATCTGGATTTCGAGGTGTTCGGATCGGAAGGCGACATCACCGATCGGAAGACCAACGCCTTTGCCAAGCATGATCGACTGATCGCCAGCATCGATACGTTAAAGCGACCGGCGCGTATCAAGCGGTTGCTGGAAGCGCCACGCTGGGATCTGGTAGTTTTCGATGAGGCGCACCACCTGACCGCGTACCGAACGGGAGGGAAGGTTCGGAAGACGGAGAACTACAAGCTCGGAGAGGCGCTGAAGAGTCACGCGCGTGATCTCCTTTTGCTTTCTGCGACGCCGCATCAAGGCAATCATTTTCAGTTTTGGATGCTTATTCAACTTCTCAATCCGACCCTCTTCGGCAGTCCTGAAGAGATGCTCGAGAATCGTCATCGCTTGAACACTGTCATGTTCCGTCGGACCAAGGCCGATGCCTGCCGGCCGGATGGTGATCCCCTTTTTGCCCGGCGGTGGGTGCATACAGAATCATTTCTTATGGGGGACGAGGAGCGGCGATTTTATGAGAAGCTGCGCGAGTACCTCGAGGACGGTTTCGATCTTGCCAAGCGACAGGGCAACCAAGGTCGTGCCCTTGGCTTCTTGATGGCCATCTTCCAGAAGATCGCAGCATCAAGCTTTGCCGCCGTGCGTCGGACCTTGAAGCGCCGGATGCTGATGCTAACGTTGCACGAGGCCCTTATTCGTGATCGCGACCTCGACATTGAGGGCCGCGAGCGCCTTTACGATGAGGCCCGCGAGCTGATCCATGCCGAATGGGTTCTCGGGCGCGATCCCGTTGGCCGGACCGAAGTCGACCGGGTGATGGCCGACCTCAAGTATCGACTTGCGAAGAAGCTGGACGAAGAGGCGCTCGAATTGGCCTCCGACCCCTATGGCAGCGAGTTCGCCTCGTCGCATATGGAGGACGCCGCGTCGGCCGCAGTCGATATTCATCTGCCCGAGGAACGGCTTCGCATTGCCGATCTGCTATCGGTATTTCCTGAGCAGCGGGAGACCAAGGTCCAAAAACTGCTCGATGGATTGGGCACGCTGTGGCGCCAGAACTCCAACGAGAAGATCGTGATTTTCGCCACCTACCTCGGCACGGTTGACCTGCTCGCCCGCGAGATTGAACAGGTTTATCCAGGCCAGGGGGTCGTCGTCCTACGTGGCGGGGACCACGGTGCAAAGGTTGCAGCTGAACGGCGCTTTCGTCTCAAGGACGGGCCGCGGGTCCTGGTCTGTACGGCAGCCGGCCGCGAAGGCATAAATCTTCAGTTCGCGCGCGTTCTCTTCAATTTCGACTTGCCCTGGAATCCGATGGATATGGAGCAGCGGATCGGCCGCATCCATCGGTATGGCCAGGCTCACGCGGCACAGGTCTACAATCTAGTGCTCTCAGACACGATCGAGGGACGCATCTTTCTTCTCTTGGATGACAAGCTCACCGAGATCGCACGAACGCTCGGCAAGGTGGATGATCAGGGGAACATCGCGGAGGATCTTCGTTCTCAGATACTAGGTCAACTTTCCGAGCGATTGAACTACGACCGACTGTATCAGGAAGCGCTTTCTGATCCCGAACTGAAGAGAACGGCCGTTGAACTTGAAGCGGCGCTTTCCAACGCGCGGGAAGCACGCGAAGTCGTATTCGATCTGTTTCAGGACCTCGATGGATTTAGTCTCGACGACTACAAGCCGTTTTCCGATGTCTCGTCGGGGATGGATCGCCTAGTCCGGTTCCTAGCGGTGGCTCTGGCCGATAGGAACTGGAGGCTCAACAAGGTCGACGATTTGACCTACGACTTGATCGCCACGGATGGGGCACGAAAGAAGCGGTTCACACTGGACCGCAACATGGCCACGTCAAATGACAACGTGGACCTAATGGGGCTCGATCATCCCCTTGTACAGGAGGAGTTGGGACGGTGGCGCAGTCTGCCACCAGAGCAACTCGGCGTTTCGCTTGGAGGAAGCGAGATTGGAACAACGCTTCTCTCGTTTTGGCTTGTTGAGGCATCGGCCGGCACCGGGGAGAAGCGTATTTCCGTTCAGCCGATCGCGGTTAATACAGACGGAACGCGAGTTCCAAGTGTGGAGCGGCAGGCCGGCCAATTTCTCCACGCGGCGGAAACGAGTCCCACCCTATCCCCTGATGAGCGCCTCTCGCTCTTCGCAAGTGCTGTTGAGCCCACCTTGCAGCGGGAGCTCAAACACAAGGGGGCTGCGAATGGAGACGGGAGTTTTTCGGCCGAGTTGATCGGATATGTGGAGATCGCCTAAGGCCCGATCGCCAATCCGCTGTTACGCCCGGGCCTTTCAGTTTCCGCCTTCAGATGCATGGAGGCCACGAAGAAGATCGCCGATGTTTCGACCGCCGACACGGCACACGGCGATCACCCGGTCGTAGACGATGACACGGCCACTTCGACCGCATCGCGCTTCGCAGTTCATTGTTTGCCCAATCGCCACCTGTTCGAGAAACGCTTTCCCCCGGTGCGGCGCAGCCCGTGCCGCTTGCCGCATGCGATGTGCCTTTGAGCACTTCCGGTTAGAATGCTGATCCCGGAAAGTTTCTCATCAGCCTAGCTCGCCAGTCGAGCGCAGACGAACCCGCTCGAAGGACGATATCCCTTGGCCAGCGATGCTGTCTTTGTACTTATTAGCTTTAAGCATATTGCAATTAGCTAAACGCCAGGGTACGGTCAGCGATACCGAGTAATCATGGGGAGTCGGATGACGGCTGACGAAGCACTAAAGAAGATCAAGGTTGCGATCGAGACATCGCCGCGGAATGGATATATCGCCGAGCTCCACGTTCAGGTGATCAAGTATGCCGATGTTCTGGAGGGTGTAACAGGCAGAGAGTTCTGCGAAGCCGTGGGGCTGACGCCGGCCTTCGGGACTGAATTTGCGAAGATGCGAAAGATCGCCGGCAGGCTAGTGAACGCCGGCCTTGATGTGGACCGGATATGACGACGGTCGCTTCAAACTACCTCTACTCGACCTTGCGGGAGCGAATCGTCGAACACGTTTTCGTTGGCGACGCTCTCCGAGAGCTCTGGCGGCTCGGCGTGTACGATGTCGAAGTCCTCCGATCGGAATTCGACGCCCACGGCTACGACCTGGTGATGGCACGAGGAAAGATCGTTCGCCACATCCAGTTCAAGACCGGAACGCAGAAGAAGCCCGGCACCGTATCACTCTCCCGGGCCTTGGCTGAGAAACCGAGTGGGTGCGCGATCTGGATTCGGCTGGAAGCTGACCTCGGCATGGGCCCGTTCTTTTGGTTTGGCGGCGCGCCTGGCCAGCCCCTCGCGGCACTCGACCACTATCCTAACTCCAGGCGCGTGACGCCCAACAAGACCGGAGTCCGGCCGATCCGCAAGAATCATCATGAAGTGCCAGGCGCTGCTTTCGTGCCCCGCAGCACCTTGCGCGAAATTTTGGGAGATCTGTTTGGCGACCTGGCCCCGACGCTCGTATTGGAGGAGGTGGAATGATCCCGGCTCCGATCCCGCAATCAAGCGGAGTGGGTGTCGCTTTGCAGTTAATTATGAGAATCGCTTGTCAATCATTTCAGTTGGTTAGTTGTGCACTTAGTTTGATAATCATACCGGGCCATTGGCATTTAATTGGAGAATCAGCGTCGGCAGCGTAACGGGATCGAATTTCCCGAAGACAGTGTATAAAATTCAAAGGATTCATGACCTTCACGCTGATGCGATTGCAGTTAAATTGAGAATCCGAGCTACCCCATTCTCGCAATTAACTGCCAATCCTAGCCGACACGACCGCATTCTTACCATTAACTGTCAAGCGACAGCCCTTAATCTCGTCACCGCCGCGATTATCCTGTTCAACTGCCGCTATCTCGACCGTAGCCGACCCGAACGCGCGGGCTAACATTCGATTCCACGCTCCTTTCCCGTGGCCTCCGGCGGCGAGTAGATTTCAGTCCCACATTATTGGGTCGTGCCCTCCCGCGTTGGTCCCAAACCGTAGTTCAAACTCTCCGCATTTGGGGCAACGATAATGACCGTTGGTAGAGTCAAAGCACCCCAATTGGTGACGGTATTGCCGTCTCCTTTCCATTCGCGAGGATCGGAAGCCGAGATGACCCTCGTTGTCGCGCACACCTCGCAAGCTAATGGCGTCTGTTCGAAATTGGCCGTGGTGATCGCAGAACACGCTATGCAGCTGACGGGCCAGGCCGCATAGGTTGTGTGATTTGCCATCCCACCTCCGAGCATCAAGAACGTGTCATAGCCACAAGCGGAGCAATGAGCATCGGTTTGAGGTCCCCAAGACTGTCCTCCAATTTGCCGTGATTTCTATCGCGCAAAGACCCAATTCCGACGAACTGGTCTGCATCGGCTGGAAAGCGCAATGACCGCTCCCTTGGGGTTTTCGAAGCAAGCGAGCCTGTGCCAATATATTCAAAGGGAAATGATAAGCAAA